>JAOOJU010000017.1 GCA_028407765.1 Rickettsiales bacterium | reverse complement strand
TTTATATCGTAAAGAAATAAAAAGATTTTTAAATGTTGGAACACAAACACTTATAGCACCAGCAGTCACCACACTTTTATTTTATATAATTTTTATTGTTGCGCTTGGTAGAGGAGAAATTAAGATAAATTTATATGACTTTTCAGAGTTCTTGGCGCCAGGGTTAATATGTATGGCAATTTTACAGAATGCTTTTGCAAATACATCATCTTCAATTTTAATTTCAAAAGTTCAAGGAAATATAGTTGATATCTTGATGCCTCCTTTATCTGAAACCGAGCTTACTTTTGCTTTCGCTTTGGGAGGAATTACAAGAGGATTAGTTGTGGGTATAATTGTTGCTATAACAATTTACTCAATAGTACCTTTGAAAATTTATAGTTTGTTTTGTATATTATACTTTTCAATTTCCTCAGCTCTTTTTCTTTCTCTTCTTGGTATTTTCTGTGGTGTTTGGTCGCAAAAATTTGATCATATGGCGGCGCTAACTAATTTTGTAATCACTCCATTAACTTTCTTATCAGGAACATTTTATTCTATGGAAAAATTACCTGAAACTTGGCAGTTTGTGGCCTCAATTAATCCATTTTTTTATATGATTGATGGATTTAGGTATGGTTTCCTGGGAGTGAATGATGGTAATATAATCATAGGGATTATATTTCTTTTTATAGGAAACATAACATCGATTTTAATTTGCATGAAGGTCTTCAAGAAAGGATATAGGTTAAAAAGTTGAAAAAAGGAGGAGTACTTCCAGTATATAACTCTGTGGATTTATATTTTGATCATGGTGATGGGGTTTATCTTTATACTGAGGATGGAACCAGATATCTAGATTTCACGAGTGGAATTGGAGTTACATGTCTGGGACATAGTCATCCGGCTTTAGTTTCTGCACTACGAGAACAAGCAGGAAAATTATGGCATTGTTCAAATCTATTTAAAATAAAAGGACAAGAGGTTGTTGCAAAAAAAATTGTAGATCATTCTTTTGCAAGCCACGTTTTTTTTTGTAACTCTGGAGCGGAAGCTGTTGAGGCAGGTATTAAAGCAGCACGAAAACACTTTTATTTAAATAAAAAAGATAAATATAAAATTATAAGTGTCAATAATGCTTTTCATGGAAGAACTATTGGAGCCATATCTGCAGCAGGACAAGATAAGCTATTGGAAGGGTTTGATCCAAGATTAGATGGTTTTGTGCATGTCGATTTCAATAACCTTAAAGCAATAGAAGAAAAAATTGATAAACATACAGCTGCAATATTAATTGAAACAGTTCAAGGTGAGGGTGGAGTAAATCCTGCAACTAAAGAATATTTACTAGGATTAAAAGAACTGGCAAAAAAAAATGATTTACTTCTTTTTTTTGATGAGGTTCAATGTGGAATTGGAAGGACAGGGAAGTTTTTAGCTACAGATTGGGTCAAAAGTTTAGAACCAAATATAGTTTCAATTGCTAAAGGAGTTGGTGGAGGCTTTCCGTTGGGTGCTTTATTGCTTGATAAAAAAGTATCTAAAACTATGACTCCAGGTTCGCATGGATCAACTTATGGAGGAAATCCTTTAGGTATGGCAGTGGCTGATGTAGTTCTAAACTATGTTTTAAGAGAAGATTTTTTAGATCATGTACGTTATATAGGCTATAATCTCAGAAAAAAATTAAAAGAATCCATTGTAAGTAAATATTCGAAATTAGTTAGTGGTGTTAGGGGAATTGGTCTGATGATTGGTTTAGAGGCAATTGTAGATAATGAAATTCTAATAAATGCAATGAGAGAACAGAGATTACTTACGGTCAAAGCAGGACAAAATATAGTTAGAATTCTTCCTCCTTTGATTTTGGAGATGAAACATGTTGACGAGGCAATTGAAAAAATAGACAAAGCATTCTCAGGAATTTAGTGATGAAAAAAAAATTAAGGCATTTTTTAGATTTAGATCAAATAAATACCAAGACTGTAAAAGCTTTATTAGTATCTGCGCATAAGCTAAAAAAGAATACAGTTAGTAAGAAATATCTAGACAAAAAAATTTTAGCTATGATTTTTGAAAAACCATCGACAAGAACAAGAGTATCTTTTGAAATAGGTATGAAACAACTGTACGGTGATGTTATAACTTTAGACCAAGACGACACACAACTTGGCAGAGGTGAGTCTATGGAAGATACTATCAAAGTAATTAGTAAATATGTTGACGTTATTATGTATCGAGGGTCGAGACAAGAAAGGCTAGAAGAAATCGTGAATGTATCTGAGGTTCCAATAATTAATGGATTAACCGATAGAAGTCATCCATGTCAAATTATGGCTGATCTCATGACATTGGAGGAAAGTTGTGAATCCCTTGATGGATTAGATATAGCATGGATAGGTGATGGAAATAATGTATGTAATTCATGGATCCATGCATCAAAACATTTTAACTTTAACTTGAGAATTTCTTGTCCCAAATCTTTTTTTCCGAAGAATGATGAAATAAAAGGTAATAATAATATTCACATTTTTGATGACCCTTTAAAAGCAGCAAAAAATGCTGACGTTATAGTTACTGATACCTGGGTTTCAATGGGAATGGCAGATGAAAGAAAAAGATTAGAAAAATTCAAAGGATTTCAGGTAGATGAAAAGTTAATGAGTACTGCTAAACCAAATTGTTTTTTTCTTCATTGCCTTCCAGCACACAGGGGTAATGAAGTATCAGCAGAGGTGATTGATGGGAAACAATCGCTAGTATGGGTTGAGGCTTATAATAGATTATTTGTTCAAAAGGCCATACTTCTCTGGTGCTTAGGTGTAAATGATTAAAATTTTACCAATTAATTTATTTCTTTTTATTTTTTTTATTTTTTTTTCAACAACTAGTATTCCAAACCTTAATGAAGTTATTAAACTAAGAATAAAAGAAATAAATATATCCTATGAACCTGATAAGAAAAGTCATAATTTAAACTCAAAAAAAACTATCAGCTTCTTAAATGATTTATTTATTCAACAAGGACAATCGGAAAAATATTATATGAACATAATCTTAAAAAGATATGATGTAAAAATTTCAAAAGAAGAAGATGATGATTTTTTTAGCTTGTTTAGCAGTAAAAATAAAAAGTTCATTCATGAAGTTAACTTGCTTGTAGAATTAAGAGAAATTGAAAAAAGTAATTTAATTGAATCAACAAATATTAACATTCAAACTTCAGAGAATTATGATAGTGATGTTTCATTGAGCACAAGAAGAACGATCAATAATTTGTTATTTCAAGAAATTGAAAAAAAACTTCTCAAAGAATTTAAAAAGGTATTTTTACTTAAGTTTGGTGATTTCGTAATACCTATTTAAATTCTCCAAAAAGTTGGAGAAAGAAGTATTAAGACTGGATATAATTCTAACCTTCCAACTAACATAGCGAAAGATAAAAATATTTTTGAAAAATCGCTAATGCCAGAATAGTTACTACTAGGTCCTATTGCTTCACTTAGACCAGGTCCTACATTTGCAAGTGCAGCGGCAGAACCAGATAAGGCAGTAATTGTATCTAAGCCATCAAATGCGAGAACCAGAGTAAGTAAACTAAAAATTGTAACGTAAAGAAAAAAGAATCCTGACACAGAAGTTAAAATTTCATCATTGATGGCTTTTGAATTGTAAGTTGGGATAAATACTCCTCTAGGTTGAACTATCTTTTTGATTAATGAAAAAGTATTACTAATTAATATCTGTAGGCGAAAAATTTTTAAGCCACAGCTAGATGATCCGGAGCATCCTCCAACTAACATAAAGAAAAGAAGGATGAGTGTTGTGAAACTTCCCCAGGCACTAAAATCATATGTACTAAACCCACTTCCAGTAGTAATGGATACTATACTAAATGAAGAGATTCTGAGTGCTTGTAGAAAACTTACTTCATAATATTTCTGCAACCAAAATGTGGTGATAATGGTCAATATAAAAACAACTAAAATAAAAAAATGTACCTGTGAGTTTTTCAATAAGTCCAATACTTTTCCTTTTGAAAATTGAAATAGTAATAAAAAAGGTAGAGATGAAATAAACATGAAAAAAATGGTTACAGTCTCTATATATAAAGAGTTGAAATGACCGATTGACATATTTTTTGTTGAAAAACCACCAGTTGCTATTATAGTTAAAGCATGGGCTGTGCCATCAAAAATTCCCATTCCTGCGGAGACAAGGGATAAAAAACATGAAATAGTTAAAACCAAGTACACTAATCCGATGCCAATTGCTATACTAACTGTTCGAGGAAGAATTTTATCATCTTTTGAACTAAATTCCGAACGGAATAGTTGCATACCACCAACTTTTAGCATAGGAAAAACTGCAATAGCGATCACAATGATACCAATTCCGCCTAACCATTGAAGCATAGATCTCCATATCAAAATAGAACTTGAAGTTTCATCTAAATTTTGAATAACAGTGGCTCCCGTTGTTGTCATTCCAGACATTGACTCAAAAAAGGAATCAATAAAGCTTAAATTTGTTGAACCCAAAAAGAATGGAAAAGAACCTATAAATGTTAACACAATCCAGCAAATAAATGTTAAAAAGAAAGCAGAGACTATTCCAACTGTTTTTTTTTTATTTTTAAATACAAAAGAGATATTAAATCCAATGAAAAAACAGAATGAGGAAATAGAAATAAAAATTACCCAATCTGTACCTGTGTAGTATAAATCAACAAAAAAAGGAATTAACATATAAATTGAGAAGAAAATTAATAAATTTCCTACTACAAAAAGTGAAGAACGGAAATCATTCATTCTTAGTTAATACTTCTAATAGAATTTGGTATATCAAGAGAGAAAGCAGGTATCTTGACTTCAAAATCATTTTCATCAATATTTTCCATACTTTTCATAAAATAGCTACCGTGCATTAAACCAGAACTAGTCTGAAGGGGAGTTCCACTTGTATATTCAAAGGTTTCTCCAGGCTCAAGAACAGGTTGTTCCCCAACAACACCTTCTCCATGGACTTCTTTTTTATTTCCATTGGAGTCTATAATTTTCCAGTGTCTTCTGATTAGTTTCACTGTATTCATTCCATTATTTTTTATTTTTACTTGATACGCCCATAAAAAAGAATCTTCAGATGGATCGGAGTGATCTTCTAAGTAAATTGAGCTAACTGAGACATGAATATTGTTATTTCTTTTTTTCATTATTTTAATGCTTGTTTGAGATCCAAAATAATATCACTAGGATCTTCCAATCCAACTGATAGTCTAAGCAAATTTTGTGTAATGCGTAAACTGTTTTTTTCATTTTTCGTTAATCTTTGATGTGTTGTTGTATAGGGGTGTGTTATCAATGTTTTAGTATCACCTAGATTATTTGATATATCAATGAGTTTTAGTTTATTGAGAATTTTAAAAGTTTCTTCTTTTTTTTTATCTTTATTTTTTACTTTTATTTCAAAACTAACAATGGTCCCTCCGCTTTTCATTTGTTTGCTTGCCAGGTTAAATTGTTTAAAGTTTTGAGAAAAAGGATAGAGTACATTTACTATTTTCTCATTTTTTTCAAGGAATTCTACTATTTTTAAAGTATTACTAACTTGTTTTTTTACTCTTAAATCAAGAGTATCCATGCTTTTTAGAAGCACCCAAGCATTAAATGGACTGATAGATGGACCAGTATTGCGTATGAATGGTTTGATTATTTTGGTACAAAACTTTTTTGAACCTAAGATTGCTCCACCAAGAACTCTCCCTTGACCATCTATATGTTTAGTAGCAGAGTACATAACTATATCAGCACCTAATTCCAATGGCTTTTGAAGAATTGGACTTGCAAACACATTATCAACTATGACTTTTGCGCCAGATTTTTTGGCAAGTAGACATACTTTTTCTATGTCTACAATTTCTAAACAAGGATTTGATGGTGTTTCAAAAAATACTAAATTAGTTTTCTTTTTCAGAGCCTCTTCCCAATCATTAAGATCTTTTCCATCTACCAAAGAAACTTTTATACCAAATTTAGGAAGAATAGATGTTATAATATAATGACAACTTCCAAAAAGTGCTTTGCTTGATACTACTCTATCTCCACATTTCAACTGCGACATAAATATTGAAAAAACTGCAGACATTCCACTTGAGGTTGCCCAACAAGCTTCTGCTCCCTCTAGTTCAGCTAATTTTTCTTGTAAAGCATTAACAGTAGGATTACCAAAGCGTGAATACATGTACTTATTTTTTTTTCCATTAAAACATGCTTCCGCCTCTTCAGCGGAATTATATGTAAATCCTGAGGTTAGAAATAAGGCTTCACTTGTCTCGTTGAATTTTGATCTATTAATTCCAGTTCGTATAAGTTTTGTATTCATTGAAAATTTATTTTTTTTCTTCACAGGTTTAAAATTTTTAAAATTAATATATTTTTAAAATATACAATATTTTAAATTATATTTGGAATTAATAAAATTGAAAAAAATACTTGTAATTTTCCTATTAATTTTTTTTACCTGTATGGGTTCTACTCAATCCAGAGAGATGTCGATACAGCAACTTGAGGAAAGAAAGAGAATTGACTTAGAAAGGAAGAAAAAAAGAGATGATAGAGGCTCAAAGAAATTTGCCAAAGAGATAAAACTTACAACAAATATTATTTTCATTTCCAAAGAAAGAGAAGTACCTCCTGTATTATCAAACCTTGATCCTATATTAAATGACGAAGGATTCTATGGAGTTCAATTAGGTGTAGAAGATAACTTAACAACTGGAAGATTCCTTGGACATGATTATGAAGTAAAGATGATTCAAGTTTCCCTCGAAGAGGATCTAGAAGATGAGTTTAAAAAGCTAATAAAATCTGGTTATACTTTTTTTGTTGCAGATCTAAATTCGGAAGAATTGTTAAAACTATCTAATTTAGAAGAATCAAAAAATATTTTGTTAATAAACATTAGGTCCAAGGAAGATAGTCTGAGAAATGAGTTTTGTAAAGCTAACCTTATTCATGTTGCCCCGAGCTACAAAATGCTTTCTGATGCCCTTACACAATATCTAGTAAAAAAAAAATGGAAAAAATGGTTTTTAATCATTGGACCTGAAAAAGAAGACAAAGCCTATGCAGATGCTTTGAAAGAGGCCGCAAAAAAATTTAATATTAAAATTAAAGAAGAACGAGTCTGGGATTTCGCATCAGATTTAAGAAGAACTGCTCAAAAAGAAATACCTATTTTTACTAAAGGAGTAAATTACGATATATTAGTAGTTGCAGATGAAAAAGGGGAATTTGGCGAATATCTCTCATACAGAACCTGGGATCCAAGAGTAATAGCTGGTTCTCAAGGTCTCAAACCAACGAATTGGCACAGAACACATGAGCAATGGGGAGCGACTCAAATGCAAAATAGATTTAGGCGAAAAAGTGGAAGATGGATGACTCCAGTTGATTATTCTGCATGGGTTGCTGTTAGAGTAATTGGAGAAGCGGTAAGTAGAGTTCAAGATAATAAATTAGAAAGTATAAAGGAATATTTATTCAGTGAAAATTTTGGGATTGGAGCTTACAAAGGAGTGAAAGTTTCTTTTAGAAATTGGAACGGACAACTCAGACAACCGATTTTATTAGCTGCTCCACGTTCAATGGTTTCAGTTTCTCCTCAAGAGGGCTATTTACATCCAACAAGTGAATTGGATACACTAGGGGTGGATGAACCTGAATCCTCTTGTAAATTTTAAAAAAAAGTAATACATATATATCATGAAAAAAAAAAATAATTTAAATTTTATAATTTCTTTTGTAGTTATTTTATTTGCATTTAAACCTGCTTCATCAGGTCTTGCATACATTACTAATGAAAAAGATAATACAGTATCAGTTGTTGATGTCGGGAAGAAAAAAGTGGTTCAAACTGTAAACGTAGGTCAAAGACCTAGAGGTATTATAATGAGTCATGATGGAAAGCTTGTCATAATTGCTGCATCGGATGATGATAGAATAGAAGTGAGAGATGCTGAAACCATGAAGTTAAAATTTTATTTGCCTTCAGGTCCAGACCCAGAGCTTATGATACTTTCTCCAGATGGTGAAACCTTATACATAGCTAATGAAGACGATGCAATGGTTACGGTTGTTGATATGGTTGATAAAATGATCATAGATGATATCCCTGTTGGAGTTGAGCCAGAAGGAATGGGGCTCAGTGATGATGGAAAAGTACTTGTTAATACCTCTGAAACTACAAATATGGCACATTTTATAAATACAGATAATCTTGAGATATTTGAGAATGTCCTGGTTGATCAAAGGCCAAGAGTAGCGATGTTTACTCATGATGATTCTGAGGTTTGGGTTTCGGCTGAAATCGGGGGTACTGTTAAAGTTATTAATCCAGAAGATAGGGAGGTTACTCATACTATTAAATTTGAAATTCCAGGAGTAAATGAAGAGAGTATACAACCAGTTGGTATTAGACATACCAACGACAATAAATATACATTTGTAGCACTAGGACCAGCAAATAGAATAGCAGTTATTGACCAAGATTCAAAAGAAATAATTAAATACCTTTTAGTTGGACAGAGAGTTTGGCAATTATTTTTTACCCCTGATCAACAAACATTAATTAGCACTAATGGTGTTAGTAACGACGTTTCTTTCATAGATGTTCAAAAACTTAAAGTAACTAAATCAGTCAAAGTTGGAAGGTTTCCTTGGGGAGTAGTAATAGCCCCAGATAAATAGGTTATGAAAGCTTTAAAAATTAGGGGAGTTAGTCATTATTTTGGTTCGTTCTGTGCTCTAAATAATGTTTCAATAGATATAAAACCTGGAGATTTCACAGTTTTATTAGGCTTGAATGGTGCTGGCAAAACAACTTTATATTCACTAATAACAAGACTTTACAATAATATATCAGGATCAATAGAAATATACGGTTATGACGTTAGAGAAAAATCATCGGAAGCTTTGAAGCATATTGGGGTAGTTTTTCAACAACCAACCCTTGATTTAGATTTAAGTATAAAGGAAAATCTTCATTATCACTCGGCTCTCCACGGAATTTCCAAAGAAGAAGCAGATAAAAGAATTAATTTGGAAATGAATAGAATTAGCTTAATTGATAAGGTTAAAATGAAAGTTCGTTCACTTTCTGGAGGTCAGAGAAGAAGAGTTGAAATTGCAAGATCTTTATTACATAAACCTAAACTTCTTTTACTTGACGAACCAACTGTTGGTTTGGATATAGGATCAAGACAGATGATTTTAAAACATGTAAAAGATCTTTGTAAAAATGAAAAATTAGCTGTGTTATGGGCTACGCATTTGATAGATGAAATTGATAAAGGTGAGAATGTTGTGATTATTAATAAAGGTAAAGTTTTAGAGTCTGGAGAGGTTGTTGCGATAACGAAAAAAACTAAAACTAAAAATATTAGAGATGCTTTTAACAAATTAGTTGAGGTTTAAAAAATGAATTTATTGATATTGACCAGATGCTTCAGAGGGATTGTAATGAGAGAAGCACTCAGATTTATTCATCAAAGAGAACGTTTTTTTTCTGCATTAGTAAGACCTTTAGTTTGGCTAGGAATTTTTGCTGCAGGATTTAGATCTGTGCTTGGAGTTGCTATTATACCCCCATATGAAACTTATATTACTTATGAGGTTTACATTGCGCCAGGTTTAATTGCAATGATTCAGTTATTTAACGGAATGCAAAGTTCATTATCAATGGTATACGATAGAGAAATGGGAAGTATGAAAACTATGTTAGTAAGCCCAATACCAAGATGGTTTCTTTTAGTTTCTAAGTTATTTGCTGGTGTGTTTGTATCAATTTTGCAAGTTTATGCATTTTTATTAATAGCCTCTTTTTGGAACATTATTCCGCCGATTTCTGGATATTTTACAATACTACCAGCACTAATTTTTTCTGGGCTAATGTTAGGATCGCTTGGTATGTTTTTATCATCTGCAATAAAACAACTTGAAAATTTTGCAGGTGTTATGAATTTTGTAATCTTTCCAATGTTTTTTGCATCTTCTGCATTATATCCATTGTGGAAAATTGAAGAAACAAGCGAATGGTTATACTATGTTTGTTTATACAATCCATTTACTTACGCTGTTGAAATAATAAGATTTTCAATGTATGCAGAATTGTCATCGCATTACAGTTTAGGAATCATTATATTTACAATTATTTTCCTCACATTGGCTATTTTAGGATATGATCCTTCGAGAGGAACAATGCAAAAGAAAGGTGGTAAATAATGATAAATAAATTATTTCTAACAATTTTTATATCTTTTTTCCTTGGAGAATCTGTATCATCAAAGGGTGATCTTGCTATACGTTCAAAGAAAATTGAATTGAAACTTGGTTCAGATAAAAGTGATTATGCAATGTCACAAAAAGTATTTGAGTTAGAAACCGGAAAAGCTTATCGTCTGGAAATTTCCAGTATGGGATTTAAAGAATATGAGTTTGAAGCTGAGGATTTTTTCAAAAACATTTGGATTAGAAAAATTGAAGTAGAAGGTATTGAAATTCAAGCTCCGGTTATAAATGAGATTGAATTTGAACGAGAAGGAGAAATAGAAATCAACTTTGTTCCAATTAGGACTGGAGAATTTCCTTTTGAAATTGAGGGTTTACAAAAAAAGGGAATGACAGGAAAGTTTATAATAAAATAGAAAAGGAGTCACAATGAAGTTTAATAAATTTATATTTTTAATATTTTGTATGGTTATATTTAGTTTAGATTCAAAGGCTGGTCTTCCGGAGGGTCCTCCAAAGAAATGGCCATGCGACCAAGTATATAATCCTAAACTTGATTTAAAAGCTTTATGGCAAGGCCCTGATATTGCCGATAATCTTAAGAACTGGTGGAAGGATGATGAAGTGATCGAGGCTGTTACACGATTATCCGATCCCATCTTAACTGAAGAAGATGGTACTAAAATTATAGAGGATTTTGCGAAGAAATATACTTTTGTTGGATTGATGGCTAAAAAAGAGCAAAAGGAAAAACTAACTAATTTATTTGCTGGTCTATTTCAGAAAGCAACAGACAAGAGGAAGGGACAATATTCTGGAATAATTAAATTTGTTGACCGACAAGATAGTATTCGTAAAGCTATTGGTTCAGCCTCAAAAAAATTAAGAGAGTTAAGGAAATCAGGTGCTAGTCAAACAAATAAGGAGTATGTTGAATATTCTTCTCAATTAAAATGGAACACAAGAGTTTTTGATCAAAGAACTAAATTAACTGAATACGTTTGTGAAGAACCAGTTTTTCTTGAGCAACAAATAGGTTATCAAGCTAGATTAATTTTGAGTTATATTGAAAAATAATGGTTTTGATAGATTTATTTAATATGAATTTTATATGAACATTTTAATCAGATTTCTTTAAGTTTTGGTGTTTATTATAAATTAAGCTCAATTTTTGAGTGAAACTCAAACCATAAAAGGAGTATTATTATGGCTTGGACTAAACCAATGATTTCTGAGATCTCTGTAGGTCTAGAAATCAACTCATATGCTTGCGCTGAGAAGTAATTTTAGCTTAAGCATGTACCCTCTAAAGCTAATTAGTTTTAGAGGGTATTTTTTATTATATTTTTAAAGGTTACTAAATTGTTAAAAGTTTTGGTATTAGGCTCTGCAGCTGGTGGTGGTTCTCCTCAATGGAACTGTAATTCAGAAGTAAGTAAAGCTGTGAGAAATGGAGAAGAAGGAACATCAATTAGAACACAATCATCTATTGCGGTTACAACAGATGATAAAAACTGGTTTTTATTTAATGCTTCTCCAGATTTAGGCTCTCAGATCATAAGAAATAAGCAGATGCACCCAAAGAAGGATTTAAGACACAGTCCAATTAATGGGGTTGTTTTAACTAATGGAGACGTAGATCACGTCGCAGGTTTGCTGTCCTTAAGAGAAAGACAGAATTTGTCTGTTTATGCTCACAAACGTGTACATTCTGTTTTAAAAGATAATTCTATTTTTAATGTATTGAATCCAGATTTTGTTGATAGGAGGAATATGGAAATGAATAAAGAATTTGAGTTAAAAGACAAAGAAGGAAGATCTTCAGGAATTTTAATAGAAGCATTTGAAGTTCCTGGAAAAATAGCTTTATGGTTAGAAGATGAATCAAAAGGAGATAATTTTGGAACTCAAGAAGGAGACACAATAGGATTAAAAATTTCATCGCAATTAGATTCAAAGAGTTTTTACTACATTCCAGCTTGTGCTAAAATGACAGATGATCTAAGATCAAAATTATACGGTTCAAAACTAGTTTTATTTGATGGGACACTTTGGGTCAATGATGAAATGGCATCAAGTAAAGTTGGTGAAAAGACAGGTCAAAGGATGGGGCATATGAATAACTCGGGTCCAGATGGAAGCATTGCTGCATTTGAAGATATAGACGTGGATAGAAAAATTTTTATTCATATAAATACTACTAATCCAATTTTGCTGAGTAATTCGCCGGAAAGAAAAGAAGTAGAGGGTAATGGCTGGGAAGTCAGCTTTGATGGCATGGAGATTGAAGTATGAAAAATTTAGATATGAAGTATGAAGTAGAAAATCAAAAATCCCCTTGGACTCATAAGGAGTTTGAAGAACAATTAAGAGAAATTGGGAGAAAAAGATATCATGATAACTGCAGATTCCATCATTTATTACATTCTGGAATGTTAAATAAGGGCCAGGTTCAAGCATGGTCAATAAACAGATATTATTATCAAATAAATATATCAATAAAAGACTCAGCTCTTATGTCCCGAATTAAGGATCCAGAACTCAGAAGAAAATGGATTCACAGAATACTTGATCATGACGGAAGGAAAGACGACGAGGGAGGAATAGAACGTTGGTATAAACTTACAGACGGTCTTGATTTAGATAGAGATTATGTAAAATCTACAGATGGTATACTCCCAGCTACAAGGTTTGCTGTTGACGCTTATGTAAGTTTTGTTAAAGAAAAGTCCTTATTGGAAGGAGTTACTTCGTCATTAACTGAACTCTTCGCTCCTAAAATTCATAAGGAAAGAATTTCGGGAATGTTAGAAAATTACAATTTTATAAATGATACAACAATGGCTTATTTTAAAAAGAGAGTCGATCAAGCAACCGATGATGCTGATTTTGTTTTAAATTATGCATTAAAAAATGCTCTTACAAGAGAGCAACAAGAATCAGTATGTAATGCTCTAAAATTTAAAACCGATGTTTTATGGGTCATGCAAGATGCGCTTTATCAAGCATATGTTTATGGCAGTATTCCACCCGGTTCTTTTATTCCTAAGGATTTTGATGACAGATATATTGACAATAAATAGTGATGTTAAACCAAAGTTTCCAAAACATGTTAAGCTTAAATATAATCAACCAAGAGATGAGTGGGTTATTTTGGCTCCTGAGAGATTGGTTAAGCTTGATGATATTGCAGTTGAAATACTCAAGTTAGTAGATGGTGTTAAAAGTGTTGAAGAAATATCAAAATTGCTCGCAGAAAAATTTGCAGCACCTCAAGAGGTTATATTAAAGGATGTTACAAATTTATTACAAACTCTAGCGGAAAAAGGTTTTATAATAGCATGAACGAAATGACATCGATTAAAAAATATAAAACTATCAGGGAACATGGAATAGAAGCCCCATTAGCTTTGCTAGCAGAACTATCTCATAGGTGTCCTTTACAATGCCCATACTGCTCTAATCCAGTTCAACTTGAAAAAAAGACTGGTGAACTAACAACTGATGAATGGAGATCAGTAATTGATCAAGCAGTAGATTTAGGAATGCATCAAATACATCTTTCTGGCGGAGAACCAACTGTTCGTCATGATCTTGAAGAAATAGTCGACCACTGCTCGAAAACAGGATTATACACAAATCTAATTACTTCAGGTGTATTATTAAACGCTGATAGGCTTGAAAAGTTAGAAAAACTTGGTCTTGAACATGTTCAATTGTCATTTCAAGACACTGATAATGATAATGCTGACAGAATAGGTGGATTTAAAGGAGGACATGCAAAAAAACTTGAAGTTGCTAAATGGGTAAGAGATGTAGATCTGCCATTAACTGTAAATTGTGTTGTTCATAGACAAAATATTGATAATTTAGAAAATTTTATTCAAATGGCTCGTGATTTGGATGCTGAGAGAGTTGAAATTGCTCAAGTTCAATACTATGGGTGGGCACTTAAAAATAGAGCTGCCTTTATACCAACCCCAGAACAATTAGATCATGCAACTGAGATTGTAGAAAAGGCTCGAATTGAATTAAAAGGTAAGTTAGTTATTGATTATGTAATACCTGACTATTACGCTAAACATCCAAAAAATTGTATGGGTGGTTGGGGAAGAAGGTTTTTAAACCTCAATCCAAAGGGTGACGTTCTACCCTGTCATGCGGCTGAGACTATTTCTCACCTAAAGTTTGATAATGTTCGTGAACATTCTTTGAAATGGATTTGGGAAAACTCAGAAGCTTTTCAAATATATAGAGGTACAGATTGGATGCCCGATCCATGTAAGTCATGTGACAGAAAAGAAATTGATTGGGGCGGATGTAGATGTCAAGCAATGGCATTAACTGGTGATGCTAAAAACACTGATCCTGCTTGTTCAATTTCTCCTTTACATAATGAAATTTTTAAGATGGCTGCTGAGGAGGCAAGAAACGCTCCGCCTGAATTTATATATCGTAAATATAACGTTAGGTTTAATAGTCCTATATAAGTCAATTACTTTACTGGCGCTCTACCTCGTATTAAAGCGTCAGTTGTTCCTCCATCTTCAGATTTTTTTCTTTTTCCAGGTCTAAGTTTTAGAATTGGTATATTATGTTTAGCTAATATGGTATCAATTTCTTTTTGATTTTCTTTAATAAATCTATTTAATTTTTTTTTCCAATCAGTTTCACCATCTCTTACACCCATTGTAGTATAAAAATCCATTCTTCCCCATCCTTGATCAGTTGTTTCAAGAGGTATCATTACAAATTTTTCTTTATCATATCCTTTTTTATGAAGGTAATGACTGGCTATGGGAGCTGACATGAAGTTAATGTCAACCAAGCCATCAATTAAGTCATCAATCATTGTTTCACCAATAACTGCTACCCTAGGATCAAAAGTAAGATTGTATGGCCTAACTTTGCCCATTAAGTTGTATCTTTGAAGTATAAATGTTGGTGGAGTACCAGCAACAGCACCTATTCTTAAATCTGCAAGTTGCGGATGATTGGGTCGATCGACTTCAATACCATTATCCTTAAGATAAACCATAGCGTATGCCCATCTCATGTAAGGTACTGTATTCAAAACAAGGTCATTACTTCCTGTTATGCCAATAATAATGTCGCACTTTTTTTTATTTAATGTCTCTCTAACATATCCTATTACCTGCGGCATGTAATCGTATACAACAGGAATACTGAGCTTTTCTCCAATTAAATTTGCTATATCATTTTCATAACCCTCAGATTTATCATTAGAAAAAGGTAAATTAGACGGGTCAGCACAGACCCTCAAGTTTTCTGTATCAACGGCCTCAATTGCTGTTTCTCTGGAGATTAAATCCTGAGAAAAAAATAATGCGACTAAAAGAATTAAATATATTTTCATAAGAAAAAAGTGCTAAATTTTAAATTAGCACTTCGTTAAAGTTATTCTTCTTTAAACTTTGGTAGTTTTGGAAGTCTAACGCCTCTTCTTATTTTATCATCGGCTCTGGCTTTAATGTATCTAAACATATCTTCTACATGCGGAGCGACATTAGTATTTTCTCCAAACGCAGGCATAACATTTCCTTTTTGAGCTCCGTCAGCTTCGTATCTACCATTTATAATTACAGCAAAAAAATCATCCCATGTAAGCCCTTCTTGAACTGATTTCATCAGCGATGGAGCATAAGTACTCCCCATTGCGTCAGGGCCATGACAAACGTGACATTCTGCGTGATAAGCTCTCCATCCTTTATAGGTAGCAAAATCCATCCAACCATATTTAAAGTCAACTAAGCTATCATCGGCTCTACATTCTTCCATATTACCTTCTGGAGCTTGATCGACACCTTCACCTTTACATGTGATTTGTATTAAGTTCAGTGGTTTACCTGTTGCTTGATCTAATCTATCACCCTTTCCATATTTTATTACATATGTAGGGTTACCATCATCGTCGTAAGCTGGCTCTTCCGGTCCTGGGGTTGGAATAGAATAAGAATTGTTGCTAGTTAGTGTTCCAATCATGAATGCAGACACTAAAAATAATTTGTAAAGTTTTTTCATCGTATTTCCCAAAATCTAAATAATAAAAATAAATATATTCTATTTATATTGTAAATATGTAAAAAATCACAATACTTTTTTTAGAAAATTTACAAAAATATTAGAGAATTTATTCAAAAAAAAAGCCCAGCAAAAATTGCTGGGCTTTTAAATAGTTTACTTAACTATGTTCTCTACTATGGTAAAGAGAAAACAGTTAAAACACCACCGAGGTTTGTGTGGTTGCTAAGTGCAGCGTATGCACCAACAGCACCTAAACCTGCAGATGGATCAGTAAGACCAGCAGCTAGACCAATTCCGGCCCATCCACCAACACCTGATAGGATACCAACATATTGCTTACCACCATGAGTGTAAGACATGAAGTTACCGATAATACCAGATGGTGTTTTGAACTTAAATAGTTCCTTACCAGTTTTACTTTCAACAGCTTTGGCATAACCTTCTAATGTACCATAGAATGTAACACCACCAGCAGTAGACATAGCACCACTCCATACAGAGAATGGCTCAGGATTAGACCATACGATCTTTCCTTTGTCAGCGTCCCATCCGATGAAGGCACCTAAGTGAGTTCCGCCTGGAGCTGGGTACATTGATAATGTAGCACCAACATAAGCGTTACCCGCTACGTAGTCTACCTTGAATGGCTCATAATCCATACAAACGTGGTTTGTTGGAACCATGAATAAACCAGATAGTCTATCGTAAGAAGCAGGCTGTTGGTCCTTTGTACCTAGAGCCGCTGGGCAAATGTTAGTTGAGTTAACATCTTCACCGTTGTGAGCTGTTGAGTATTGATCAACAACCTGTGGACGACCAGTTTTATAGTCAACGTGAGTTGCCCAGTTTACAGCTGGATCATATTTTTCAGCAACAAGTAATTCACCTGATGCTCTGTCCATTGTATAAGCAAATCCGTTACGGTCGAAGTGAACAAGAGCTTTTCTGTTCTTGCCTTTTACTTTCATGTCAACAAGAATCATCTCGTTAACACCGTCATAATCCCACTCATCATATGGAGTCATCTGGAATAACCACTTAGCCATTCCGTTATCAGGATTACGAGCGTTAATAGTCATAGACCATTTGTTGTCACCAGGACGAACAACTGGATTCCATGTTGATGGGTTACCAGTACCGTAGTACATAGTGTTTAATTTAGAGTCATAACCATAGAAACCCCAAATTGAACCGCCACCAATTTTCCATGCATCACCAGGCCAAGTTTTCAAGCTTGAATCTTTGCCGATTGGCTTCAACATAGAAGTAGTTTTGCTTGGATCAACTAGCATATCCTTATCTGGACCCATGCTATAAGCTCTCCAAAGTCTTTTTCCAGACTTGATGTCATACTGTGTCCAGTTACATCTAACTCCGAATTCAGCTCCAGAACAACCAACACCTACCATATCTTTGATGATAAATGGCTGACCTGAACCAGTAGATGCAGAAACACCATATTTACCAGTACCTGAGTGTAGGTTAGTAGTTACCCACTTCTCTTTACCAGTCTTAGCGTCTAATGCAATTACTGAAGTATCAGCAGCATGTAATACGA
>JAOOJU010000016.1 GCA_028407765.1 Rickettsiales bacterium | reverse complement strand
AGATTCTGGGGCAATTGGAATAAATAGAATTTTTGAAAAAAATGTTACACTAGCTGTTGCCAAAAAATTAAAGAAAAAATTAGAGGAAAATAACTTTAAAGTTATTTTAACAAGGAACAATGATTTTTATATTAAACTCAGAAAAAGGGTCAGTGTCGCAAGAGATAATAAATCAGATTTATTTATTTCACTACATGCAGATTACCATAAAAATAAAAATATTAATGGTGTTTCTGTTTATACTCTATCAGAAAAGGCTTCTGATAAAGAAGCTGAAGCACTAGCCAGAAGAGAAAATAAAGAAGATTTAATAGAAGGTCTAGACCTTTCTATTGAATCTAAAGAAGTAACAAATATATTAATTGACTTAGCACAAAGAGAAACGATGAATCAGTCCAGCTATTTTGTAAACTTTTTATTGGAAGAACTTAAACATAGAACTAAACTATTACAGAGAACTCACAGATTTGCTGGTTTTGCAGTCCTTAAAGCACCAGACATTCCATCAGTATTGATTGAAATGGGTTATCTATCTAATAGAAATGATGCTAAACTTTTAACAAATAGTAATTATCATGATAAATTAGTGGAGGGAATAACAAAAGCTATAGAGAGATACTTTTCATGGAAAGAGATAAACTAGAACAAAAATGAAATTTTTTTTAAGTATTCTAAATATTTTAGCTATTTTGTTGATAACTATTTTTTTATTTATCACATCAATTTTTTGGTTTTTTGGAAAAGACTTACCAGATTTTGATCAACTAAGTGATTATGAACCGCCTATAGTATCAAGGATATTTGCTTCAGACGGGAATTTTTTAGAGGAATACTCTCGTGAAAATAGAATTTTTTCATCTTTTGAACAGTTTCCAAGTAATTTAGTTAATTGCTTTCTGGTCGCGGAAGATAGAAATTTTTACTCGCATATTGGTTTTGATTTAAGAAGTATTTTGAGAGCATTTGTAAAGAACCTCAGCAATACTTTCAATAATAAGCGCCCGGAAGGGGCATCAACAATAACTCAGCAAGTAGCAAAAAATTTTCTACTTTCAGGAGAAATCTCCTATTCCAGAAAAATTAAAGAAATCATCTTATCATTAAGAATTGAGAATATTTTGACAAAAAGTGAAATTTTGGAACTTTATCTTAATGAAATCTATTTAGGTAACAGGTCTTTTGGAGTTTCAGCAGCATCTATTAATTATTTTAATAAATCATTGCATGAACTAAAAATAGAAGAAATGGCACTCTTAGCTGCTTTACCTAAAGCGCCAAGTACTTATAATCCATTTGTGAACCCCAACAAAGCACTAAAAAGAAGGAACTGGGTATTATTTAGACTATTTTCAGAGGGATTTATTGATTTAGAACAATACGAAAATGCAATTAACTCTGAGCTTAAACTTAAGAAGAAGAAAAAGATTTTTTCTAAAAAAGCCTCTTTCTTTAAAGAAGAAATAAGAAGAGAAATAATTGAAAAATACAATGAAAAAAAACTCTATGATCAAGGGTTATCTGTAATATCCTCATTAGATACCGAATTACAAATTATTGCAGAAAAGTCTTTTCAAAATGGAATTAGGAAATTTGATAGAAGAAAAGGTTGGCGAGGAGCTATTGGAAATATAAAAAAAATTGATGAGTGGCATTTAGAATTGACTAAAATAAAAAACCCACCTGGAATTTATAATTCAAAATTGGCAGTGATTATTGATATTGATGATAATCAAATAAAGATTGGTTTGAAAAATAAAAAGACTAATTTCCTTAAAAAGAAAAATCTTGAAATATTATCTATTACAGAAAATATCAATTTAAATAATATTTTTAATATTGGAGATGTAATAATAGTCAATGAAGAAACCAAAGATGGTGAAAAAAATTATAACTTAACACAAATTCCAAATGTTAACGGTGGTTTGGTAGTTATCGAAAATCATTCGGGAAGAGTCTTGGCTATGGTTGGAGGTTATGATTCTAGCTCATCATTTAATAGAGTAACTCAAGCAGAACGTCAACCAGGCTCAGCCTTCAAACCCTTTGTATATATAACCGCTCTTGAAAATAACTTTACTCCAATAAGTAAAATACTCGATGCACCTGTTGTTATCGAAAATCCAACAAATTTTAAAAAATGGAGGCCAACAAATTATGGAAAAAAATTTTTTGGTCCTAGTACTCTGAGATTAGGTATTGAAAAGTCAAGAAACTTGATGACAGTGAGATTAGCCAAGTTAGTCGGGCTAGAAAAAATTGGAGAGTTATCTAAAAATCTTGACATTTATAAAAAATTTCCATCATTTCTCTCCTCTCCATTGGGATCGGTAGAAACATCACTACTTAAGCTTTCCAGTGCTTATGCGAGCATAGCAAATGGTGGTTTTAAAGTTGAACCTTCGTTTATTGACAAGATTCAGGATAGATACGGTAAAATATTGTATAAAAAAGATAATAGAATTTGTTATAATTGCGAATTAAATCTTGATAAATTTTCAGATTATAGCCTTAAAAATTTAGAGGTTTTTCCTAATATTGTAGAGAATAGAAAAAGAGTGATTTCAGAAGAATCTTCATATCAAATGACGTCTTTTCTTATGGGTGTAATTGAAAGAGGAACAGCAAAAAATATTAAATTTCTTGATTTTCAGGTTGCAGGAAAAACAGGTACAACGAATAATAATCAAGATGCCTGGTTTATAGGATATAATTCAGAAATAACTGTTGGCGTTTATGTCGGTTACGATAAGCCAAAAACCCTTGGAAAAAGTGAAACAGGATCGAGAGTTGCAGCACCAATATTTGGTGATTTTATGAGTAATGCTTATAAGGAAAAAAAACCTTATCCTTTTCTGATGCCAGAAGGCGTTAAGTTTATTAATGTAAACAGTAAAACAGGAGAACCGTCAAATGAGGAATTCATACAAGAGGTATTTAAAAAAAGTTTTAACTTTAATCAAAAATCAAATATAAACTTACCAAGTGATGATGATTCAAATACGCGAGGGTTTTATTAAAATGAAATATGAATTGCAAGAGGTTTCAGAAAAAATAAAGATTTTGTTTGAAAATCTAAGGGGGTATGTTTGAAAACCAGAGATTAAATCAAAAACTCTCTGAGATCGAATTAAAGCTAAATGAACAAGGAAATTGGAATGATCATTTAGTTTTCAATGAATTATTAAAATCAAAAAATAAATTAAAGGATTTTTTGGATTCTGTTGTTACATTGCAAGGCAATTATGAAGATACTATTGATTTAATAAAACTTGCAGAAAATGAGTCTGACACAAATATCCTAAGTGATTTAGAGTTTGAACTAATTGAGTTACATCAAAAAGTTAATATTTTATATATTGAAACTTTAATGTCAGGAAAAGCTGACTCAAAAAATGCCTTCATTGAAATTCATGCTGGAGCTGGTGGAACGGAATCACAGGACTGGGCTGAAATGATTTTGCGGATGTACTCGAGATGGGGAGAATCAAAAAAATTTAAAGTTGAGTTAATTGATCAGACTGAAGGAGAGGAAGTTGGTTACAAATCTGTTACAGTTAAAGTCATAGGAGAAAGGTCATATGGGTGGTTAAAAAAAGAAACAGGTGTACATCGTTTGGTGAGAATATCTCCATTTGATTCTCAATCAAGAAGACACACTAGTTTTGCTTCTGTATCTTGTTATCCAGAAGTTGATAGCTCTATCAAAATCAATATCGCCGAAAAGGATATAAGAATTGATACTTACAGAGCTTCGGGCGCTGGAGGACAGCATGTTAACAAAACTGATAGTGCAGTAAGGATCACACATATACCAACAAAAATTAGTGTACAATGTCAAACGAACCGTTCTCAACATAGAAATAAGTCAATTGCTTTTGAAATGTTAAAATCTAAACTTTTTGAAATTGAATTATTGAAAGAAGAAGAAGAGAATAAAAAAAATAGAGGTGAAAAAACTGAGATTGGTTGGGGTCATCAAATTAGATCTTATATAATGCAACCATATCAAATGGTGAAAGATCATAGAACAAATTTCGAGGAGTCAAATGTTAATTCTGTTTTAGATGGAAAAATAGATAACTTTCTTAAAGCCCAGCTTTTAGAAATTAAATAGCATTTTTTATATAATTAAAAACTTCTTCAACATGACCCGGTACTTTAACTTTTCTCCATATTTTTTTTACAATTAAGTTCTCATCTATAAAAAAGGTAGATCTTTCAATTCCCATATATCTCTTTCCATACATTGATTTTTCTACCCAAACACCAAAGTCTTTACAATTAGTTCCATCATCGGTAATTAAATCAAATTTAAGACTGTATTTGTTTTTGAATTTTTCATGCTTAAGTGAACTATCCTTTGATACCCCATAAATCTTAACACCAATTTCTTTAAATTTTTCGTAAAATTCATTAAATTGAATCGCTTCTTTTGTGCAACCTGGTGTATCGTCCTTAGGATAAAAATATATTATAGTTTTCTTACCCTTGAGTTCGTCTATACTTAGGGATAAATTTTCATTAATCCTTAAAATAATATTTTTTATTATACCGTTTTCTTTTATCATTTTCTATGTTTGTTTCTAGTTGTGTTATGTTTATAATAGTAATTTATTAAAGTAAAAAAAATCTATTTAAATGCACTCAAAATTTTTAAAAATATTTTCTAAATTTATTTCTAGTGTATTCCTATTTTTTATCAGTTCATTACTATTCCTTTTTATTTTTGTTAGCTTTAAACCTATAAAAATTAACTTCTTAGATGCAAATATGCAATCAAAATTTTTTGAAAATTTTGGTTTAAAAACCGTTGGCGACATCTATTTAAGTTTTAATAAATTTTCTAAAAACTTTGAACTCCATTTCGAAAATATCGAAACTGATAATTCATCTATTCCAAATTTATTATTGGGCGTGAGCTTTAAAGATATCTTGATTTTTGATTTTAAACCTTCAACGCTGAAAATTTACGATGCTAATATCTTTGTTGATTTTCCAGTTACTGATGAGAAATTTGAATTAGCAGAAATTACAACAAAAATCATTGAAAATTTATCTAAAAATAATAATTTCATAAATGAAGGTAACTATAAAGTCATAGAAGTTAATAATTCAAGAATAGAACTTAATTCAAATATCTTCTCAAAAAAAATTGTTCTCTTTCCAGTTGATTTCAAAATTAATAGAGGAAAAGGTAATAATTCTGTTTCCGGAGTTATTAAAAAATTTAATGAAAAACGTTTTGCTTCCATAAAAATAGTAGAATCAGAAAAAAATATAGATATTGAGAGTAATTTTGATAATTTTCAAATTGAATCACCCTTCTTAAGTTCTTCTGTATTTTATTTTACAAGAAATATTTTTAATATTACGGGAGAAAATAAAATGACTCTTGATAAAGATCTTAATATCTTAAAATTATCATCTAATCTAAATTTTACTGCTACTTTAAATAACGAAACTATTGGTGATTCTATTTCTATAGAAGGCGGTCGTATTCTAATTCGTAAAAATGAAAATGATAATTTAACTTCTTTTTCTTCTCAGTTTAAAAGCAAGGAAACTTCGTATTCAATTAATTACACTACAGATTTAAAAAATCAAAATAATAAATCTCTCTCGCTTTTTATTGATCAAACGTCGTTTGAAGATATTAAAAAGCTTTGGCCGCGTAATTATAAAAAATCTGCACTAAATTGGGTAGATGAAAACACAGAAGGTGAAATTTCAAACTTAGATTTTCAATTATCCTTTCCTGATGAAAAGATGAATATAAAATTTGATTTTTCAAACGGTATAGTCAAATATTCAGAAAATATGCCAAGAGTTTTTGATGTCTCAGGAAATGCTGTATTTACAAATGAAAATCTATTTTTTGAATTCAATCAAGGTTATTCTGATGGACTAGAGATAGAAAAAGGTAACTTTAAAATTATTGATCTCGATAAACCAGTTGAAACTGCAATTTTAAAACTTGAAATAGATAGTAATACTCAAGAAATAATAAATTATCTTCAGCTTGCCCCCATTAATTTTGATAAATTCTTAAGATTAAAAAAAATTTCAGAAAAACCCAAATTTAATCTAGAATTAAGCTTTCCTTTACTTCTTGATTTGGAAATTCAAGAAATTGAATATAAGGCTAAACTAATATTTAATAATTCCAAGATAAAAGATTTCTATAAAAACTATGATCTTGAATCTTTATTTCTCAATATCGATGTTGATTCAAAAGATGTCGCTTATTATGGAACTGCGTTACTCGAAACAATGCCTTTATCATTTCAAGGTAAAGAGTCACTGAATAAAGATTCCATTGAAGATATTCATGTAGATTTAGAATTAGAACCTAGTTTTTTAAATAATTTTTTTAAAAAACTCATAACAAATGATATTGGTATAATTCCAATTTCATTAAATATTGAAAATAATAATTCAAATGGTGAAACGAATATCTCTGGAAACGGAAATTTAGACAAGTTTTATGGTGATATAGATATGCTTGGGCTATCCCATAATTATGATAAAGGGGTATTTAAATTTATGATGAATTTAAATGGAGGAATTTCTAATTCATCAAAATTTACTCTTCATAGTAATTCAGCTGAGATTGAATTAGATTATTTTGAGAAAAATAAAATAAAAGAATTAATTATAAAGAAAATTAAGTCACCCAATCAAGATTTTAGTGGGTCAATTGTTTCAAAAAATGATATTAGTAAGATAGATATAGTGGGAAACAAATTAAACCTTTATCATTTTCTTGAGAATTATAATCAAATAAATCAAGGTTCTAGTTCAGATTTTCATTTCAGTATAAATGTAGATAACTTTTATTTATTAGAAACTCCAATTTTTTCTCCGGTTTTAGAGGGTAAATTTGAAAAAAATAAATTTGAAAAATTATTATTCAAATTTACAAATAACAACTACATTCATGAGATTATAATTGATTATAAAGATGGAAAAAAAATTTTCAATTTAGAATCAAATGATGCGTCTTTTTTTCTCGACGTTTTTAATTTAAATCCAAATCTTAAAAAAGGATATTTTAGTATTTTAGGAACAGAGGAAAATGGTTCTTTTAATGGTAACGTTGTACTTAATGACTTTGTGGCATATGACACTCCATTTTTAGCAAAAATATTAACCTTTTTTTCCATTGATGGACTTGAGCAAAAAATAAAAGGTGGTGGAATTTTTTTCAATAGTTTGTCAAGCAGATATAAATCTTATGATAATAAAATACTTTTAGAAAATGGACTAATTAGAGGGAGTGATTTAGGTTTAACTTTTAATGGTGATCTGGATGTAATTACAAAAGATTTTTATGTTGAGGGAACTTTAATACCTGCTTATACCTTAAATACATTATTAACAAAACTACCTATTGTAGGTGATATAATTACATCAGGTTCACCTGAGGAAGGGGTGTTAGCTGCGACATTTAACATTGAACATAAAAATAATAAAACAGATATAGATTTCAATCCTATATCAGTTTTAGTCCCTAGCATTATAAGAAACTTTTTGGACTTTTAAAATTTATTTGATTTCAATCAAACCATGTCTCTTTTTTCCAATTGAGATTTTACAAGAATTTTCTTTATCAAAATCATCAAGCTTAATTACATATTCTTTGTTTAAAATCTTTTCATTATTAATTTTAATACCACCATTAGATATTAGTCTTTTTGATTCACCAATTGAGTTTGAAAAGAATATTTTCAAAAGGATCTCTTTTAAATTTATACCTGCTTTAATTTCTTTAAAACTTATTGTTAGTTTATGTTTTTCTGGAATACTATCATCTAGAGATTTATCATTAAATATTTTTTTAGAGGAAAATTCTGATTTTTCTGAAGCTTTTTTACCATGACATATTTTTGTTGCTTCATTGGCTAAAATTACTTTGGCTTTGTTTAGATCTGAACCAGAATATGATTCGTACTTCTTAATTTCTTCCAGAGGTAATTCAGTAAACAATTTTAAAAACCTTATAACATCGGAATCAGAGACATTTCTCCAGAATTGCCAATATTCATAAGGAGTAAATTTTTCAGATGTTAACCAAATTGCTCCTGAGGCAGTTTTGCCCATTTTATTTCCTTCTGACGTCATTATTAAAGGTGTGGTAAGTCCAAAAAGTTCTTTATCATTTTTCTTTTTTACTAGTTCAATTCCTGAAACTATATTCCCCCATTGATCGGATCCACCAAATTGAAGTTGACAATTATATAGATTATTTAATTCAAGAAAATCGTATGCTTGAAGTATTGAATAATTAAACTCTAAGAAGCTTAAATTTTGTTGTCTTTTTAATCTTTGTTTAACTGATTCGAATGATAACATTCTGTTAACAGAAAACATACTTCCAATATCTCTTATGAAGTTCACAAAATTTAAACCTCTTATCCAATCTATATTATCAACAAGAATTGCTCCATTTTCTGACTCATCAAAAGTTAAAAATTTAGCAAAAAGCTTTCGAAGTTTTTCTTTATTAAAATTAATTTTTTGGTTAGTTAAAATTTTTCTAGTCTCTTCTTTTCCTGAGGGATCTCCAATTAAAGTGGTTCCTCCTCCCAATAAAATTATTGGCTTATGTCCATGTTGTTGAAACGCTCTAAGTAACATTATTGGAACCAAAGAACCAATATGAAGACTATCTGCCGTACAATCAAAACCAGCATATGCAACAGTATTTTTTCTTAGTATTTTTTCTAAACCATCGGGATTTGTACATTGATTATAAAATCCTCTTTGAGTAATATAATTTAAAAATAAATCTTTCATTTTATAATTGGTTTGCAAAATTGAAAAAAAATATAACAGCCATAGGTATTATGAGTGGAACATCACTTGATGGTCTAGATATTTCACTGATAAAATCTGATGGCATAAAAAAAGTAACTTCATCATATAATATTACCTATAAATACTCTCAACAGTTTAAAGATGATATCAGGTTTTTAATAAAAAAAATAAATAAAAATCATTCCTTTGATTTTTTAGTGTTAGAAAGAAAAATAAATAATTTTTTTTTACAAAAAACAAAACTGTTTTTAAAAAAATTTAATATCAAAAAATCAGAGATAGATGTTATTGGTTTGCACGGACAAACTATATTACATAAGCCGAAAAAAAATATTTCAATACAAATAGGTTCTGGAAAATTTTTATGTAAAGCTTTAACAATACCTGTGGTTTCAAACTTTAGAAATGCTGACATTAAAAAGGGAGGACAAGGAGCACCTTTAGTCCCGATTTTTCATAAAGCAATTTTTAAAGAAAAAAAATATAATACCGCTGTTGTTAATATTGGTGGAATCTCAAATATTACATGGATAGGAAAAAGTAATAAGATTTATTCCACTGATATTGGCCCTGGAAATGTTTTAATTGATAAGTTATGTTTAGTTCACTATAACGTTGCTTTTGATAAAAATGGAAAAATAGCAAATAAAGGAAAAATAGATAAATCAAAGATTAACAAATGGATGAATTTTTCATTTGTTAAACAAAAAATACCAAAGTCCTTTGATAATTTTACATTTAAAATTGAAAATTTTGTTAAAAATCCAAAAGAAATTAATGAAAATTTTATGGCAACATTAACTATGTTTTCGGCTAAGTTAATCGCTGACATAGGTAAGAATTTCCCCAAAACTGATAGATGGATTATCTGTGGAGGAGGGGCCTCTAATAAACAAATCATGAATAATCTAAGATCACTATTACCAAATGTTGAAGTTTCAGAAAAATATGGATGGGATTCTAAATTTATTGAATCTCAAGCATTTGCGTATTTAGCTATCAGAAAGTTAAAAAAACTTCCCTCAACTTTTAATGCAACCACTGGTGTCAAAAAACCAGTAGTTTGTGGCGAGCTTTGTAATCCCTTTAATAAGTAAGATCTTTTTTTATATAATTATTTATTTTTTGTAGAACATTATTTTCATGTTTAGAAAAAAAGTGATCAGATCCCTTAATTACTTCATGTTTAACATTAATACTATCTTGCTCATTTAATTTTTTTACTAAGTTTACCAATACATTGTGGTCTATCAAACTATCTTTTTCCCCTGAAAAAATTAAACCCGAAGAAGGACAAGGAGCTAAAAAGTTAAAATCATATTTTCCTGCAGGTGGTCCTAATAATATAAATTTAGTGATTTCTGGCCTTCTCATTAATAATTGCATTCCAATCCATGCCCCAAAAGAAACACCACAAATCCAGTATTCTTTTGAACTTTGATTTTGACTCTGAATCCAATCAAGAGCTATAGCAGAATCAGATAATTCTCCTTCTCCTCCATCATGTTCACCATCAGACTTTCCTACTCCTCTAAAATTAAATCGAAGTGTAGAAAAACCAAGATCTGAAAAATTTTTGTGTAAAGCTACTGATAAATGATTATTCATATTTCCGCCATGACCAGGATGAGCATGTAATAATAACATAGAAGCCGAGTTTGAATTAACGTTATGTGTATAACGGGATTCAATTCTCCCTACTGGACCATTGATAAAGATTTCAGGCATAATTTAACTTGACTATTTTTGTCAGATATAGTATAATTAACCAGTTTTATTACATTATAGGATACATGTCAAAAAATTTTTTTACATTGATTTCAAGTGATCTAAAAGCTGCAATGGAGAGAGATCCAGCAGCCAGACATCTCATTGAAATTTTTTTTACATATTCTGGCTTTCATGCAATTCTTGGGTATAGAATTTCTCACATACTATGGAATCTAAAGTTAAAATTTTTAGCTAGATTTATAAGTAATATATTTAGGATAATAACCGCGATAGAAATACATCCATCTGTTAATATTGGTAAAGGTTTTTTTATAGATCACGGTGCTGGATTGGTTATAGGAGAAACAGCAGAATTAGGTGATAATATTACTATGTATCAGCAAGTTACTCTGGGTGGTATATCACCTTCAGTTCAGTCTAAATCACAAAAGAACGTCAAACGACACCCCACTTTGTCAGATGGAGTCATAGTAGGATCCGGAGCTCAAATACTTGGGCCAATTAAAATAGGCTTAAATTCTAGAATAGGTGCAAACGCTGTTGTACTCAAAGATGTTCCACCTAACCAGACTTTTATTGGTATACCTGCAAGAAAAGTAAGAAATATCAAAGAAAAAAATATCTTTGATCCTTATGGAATAACGGAGGGTAATATAGAAGATCCAAATAAAAAAAGTATTGTTGGTCTTCTAAATGAGCTTCATTCCTTAAATTCAAAAGTTAAAGAATTAGAAAAAAAACTTAATGAATCAAGAATCAATGACAAGCCATTAAAAAGTATTATGACCAATAATTTAAAAAATAATAAAAATCATAAGGAAAAATAATGAAACTGACTTCAAAAGGAAGATTTGCAGTTACTGCTTTAGTCGATTTGGCTGTTAATATGCAGAATGAAAAACCCACAAGTTTATCTGATATTTCTTTGCGACAGAATATTTCTTTGTCCTTTTTGGAACAAATTTTCAATTTGCTAAAAAAAGATGGAATTGTTAAAAGTGTTCGAGGTCCAAACGGTGGATATTGCTTAGCAAAAAGTCCGGAAAAAGTTATGATTTCAGAAATAATTGAAGCAATTAATGAAGAAGTTAAAATAACAAAATGTAATGGAATAGATTTTGGATGTTCCTCACAAAAGCATTCTGGTAAATGTCTAACTCATAATCTTTGGGCAGAACTGAGTAATCAAATTTATTTTTATCTAGACTCTATTTCGCTCGACGATGTTAAAAAAAATAAACTAAATCCAATTAGTAATCTTATGAACTCTAAATTAACAGTTAATGACAGAAGGCTTTGATGATAATTTGTTATGAAGAAACTTTTATTCTTTTTTTCCTAAAAATATTGATTTTTGTGCAAATAATAGAAAATAAAGGAGATTTTGGTAGAGTAATTGCAAATGTTTATAAAAAACTCTATTTAAGCTGGAAAAATGAAAAAAAGATCCTAAATCTATCAACTATAACACCAAATAATTATAAAATATTAATATAAACTATGAAAATATCAAATAATATATACTTAGATTATCAGGCTACTACACCTTTGGATCCTAGAGTGCTTAAAAAAATGATACCTTATTTTAATGAAAGATTTGGCAACCCGCATTCAAGGAATCATTTTTTCGGTTGGGAGGCTGAAGAAGCCACGGAAATTGCAAGGAAGCAAGTTTCCGAAATCATTGGAGCGAGTCCAAAAGAAATAGTTTTTACTTCAGGTGCAACTGAATCAAATAACTTAGCAATAAAAGGTGTTGCTGATTTTTATGGTGATAGAAAAAAGCATATAATAACTTGCGTAACAGAACACAAATGTGTTTTGGAATCTTGTAGATCTTTGTCTGAAAAAGGGTTTGAAATCACTTACCTTCCAGTTGAAAAGGATGGTTTAATTAATATGGAATTACTAAAAAGCTCTATAAAGGAAGATACTTTAATGATTTCTATCATGGCTGTGCATAATGAGATAGGAGTTATACAACCTTTAAAAGAAATTGGAGAAATAGCTAGAAAAAATAACATCTTTTTTCATACTGATTGTGCACAAGCTGTTGGAAAAATAAATCTTGACGTCAATGAAATGAACATTGATTTGATGAGTATCTCCGGTCATAAACTATATGGACCAAAAGGTATTGGTGCACTTTATGTAAGAAGGAAACCGAGGGTTAGAATAAAATCTATGATGAGTGGTGGGGGGCAAGAGAGAGGAATGAGGTCAGGTACTTTATCTCCTGCCTTGTGTATAGGTCTTGGTGAAGCTTGTAAAATATGTTTTGAAGAAATGGATAAGGAAAAAAGGAAATTGGAATCTATGAGAAAAAAGTTTCATGACATTATATTAAAAAATTGCAAAGATGTTTATCTCAATGGTTCAGAGAAACATAGAATACCAGGAAACTTAAATTTAAGTTTTGCCTATGTTGAAGGAGAATCTTTGATGATGGGTATAAAAGATCTCTCTGTATCTTCTGGTTCAGCCTGTACTTCAGCATCTTTAGAGCCGTCGTATGTTCTCAGAGCTCTTGGCGTAGAGGAAGAGCTTGCTCACACAAGTTTAAGGATAGGTTTTGGACGATTTACAACTGACCAAGAAATTGAAAAAGCTGCAAATGATATAGTTAGAGAGGTAAATAGATTAAGGTCCCTAAGTCCATTATGGGAGATGGCGCAAGAAGGCGTGGATATTAGTAAAATAGAATGGGCACATCATTGATAATTAAAATAATACAATTACAAGGAGTAAATAAATGGCATATAGTAAAGAATTAATAGATCATTATGAGCAACCAAGAAACGTTGGTTCTCTTGATAAAAAATCAAACGATGTTGGAACTGGTTTAGTTGGTGCACCAGCATGTGGTGATGTTATGAAATTACAAATTAAAGTTGATAATAATGGTGTTATTGAAGATGCTAAATTTAAAACATTTGGTTGTGGGTCAGCAATAGCGTCAAGCTCTTTGATAACTGAATGGGTAAAAGGTAAAAATATTAATGAAGCTAGTGAAATTAAAAATACTGAGATAGCTAAACATTTAGCTCTACCTCCAGTTAAAATTCATTGTTCTATTCTTGCAGAGGACGCAATCAAAGCTGCAGTCAAGGATTATAAACAAAAGAATAAAAAGTAACTCATTTAATATGATAACTGTCACACCAAAAGCACTTGATCAAGTTAAAAGACTTTTAGAGCAAAGAGGAAAAGACTCTGAAGGAATTAGAATTGGAATTAAAACTAAAGGTTGCTCAGGTCTATCTTATACTCTGGAATATGTTGATGAGACAGAAAATGCAGACGAAAAACTTAAAATAGAAGATGTTAATATTTTTATTGATTCAAAAGCTACCTTGTTTTTAATAGGGACTCAAATGGATTATGTAGAGGATGAACTCCAATCAGGTTTTCAATTTACAAACCCAAATGAAAAGGGAAGATGCGGTTGTGGAGAATCTTTTCACGTTTAACAAAATTTATGAAAAAAAATATATTTCAATGCTGGAACTGCTCATCCATCATTAATAACTTTAGTTTTTTTTGTTCTAAATGTTTTAAGGTACAAAAACCTCAGGAAATAGACATTTTTCAAATTTTTGGTTTACCATATGATATCACAATAGATTTAGAGAAGTTAGAGTTGAAATATTATGATCTACAAAGTAAACTTCATCCAGATCGATTTATAGGTTCAACTCCTGAAGAAAGCTATTTTTCACAAATACATTCATCTAATTTAAATTTGTCCTTTGAAAAATTAAAAGATACTGTGGCCAGGTCAAATGAACTATTAAAAATATTAGGTTTCAATTTTAATAAAGAAGAAAAATCATTTACTGACATTGAGACTTTGAATGAAATAATGGAACTCCAGAATGAAGCAGAAAATATGAGGACCGAGGAAGAAAGAATTAATTTCATATCAATAGTTGATTCCAAAATATCAAATCTATATAAAAAGTTAAAAAATAGTTTTAGAGATAAAAAACTCGAAGATGCTAATAAACAAAATATTAAAATTTCTTATTTAATGAAAATTATTAAGGATGTGAAGTTAAATCAGAAAATAGAATAATGGCTTTATTAGAAATTAAAGAACCTGGTGGAAGCTCAGACATTAGATCTGAAGAGAAAATTTGTATTGGCATAGATTTTGGAACAACTAATTGTGTTTGCTCTGTTAAAAAAGGAGATAAAATTAGTTTAATTCCTGATGAAAAAGGTAAATTTATAATACCGACTATAATTTCTTATTCAAAAGGTGATTTTTTATTTGGTAACCAAGTTTATGAAACAGAAAGTTATGATGAAAGTAAATTTATTTTTTCTATTAAAAGGTTATTCATTGAAGATCCTTCTCGAAAGATAAAATTTGAAAATATTGGTATAAATTATTCACCAATTGAACTATCAACTTTAATTTTTAATTATTTAAAAACTTGTTCGGAGAAATTTTTAAAAACAAAAATTACAAATTGTGTTATTACGGTTCCTGCATATTTTGATGATATTTCGCGATCAGCAATCAAAAAATCTGCCTCAAATGCAGGGTTAGATGTTTTGCGCTTAATAAACGAACCAACTGCTGCAGCTTATGCTTACGGATTAGAAAAAAAAACAAGAGGAATTTTTTTTGTTTATGATATTGGAGGAGGTACATTCGATATTTCAATCTTAAAATTGACTGATGGAGTTTTCAAAGTTTTATCTGCAGGTGGAGATGTAAGTTTGGGTGGGGATGATTTTGATATTGCTTTCTGTGAAGAGATATTAAAATCAAATAATTTAACTGAGTTAAATGATTTAGATAATAATGAAAAAATCATAGCAATTAAAAGGTGTAAAGAATTTAAAGAAAAATTAAGTACTGAAAAAGATTTTGAGGAAAAACTTACAATTAATGCACTGCCTAAAAAAATAAAAATTAATATTGATTTACTTAATAAGTCTATTTCTAAATTAGTGAGTAAAACTATAAAAATTTCAAAAGAAGTTTTGTTAAAAGCTGATTTACAGTTATCAGAACTAGATGGTATAATTTTTGTAGGTGGTTCTAGTAGATTAGATTTAATAAATCAAAAAATTACAGAAGAATTTAAGTTGAAAATTTTTTCTGACATTGACCCTGACATCGTGGTTGCAAGAGGAGCAGCATTGCATGCTTTTGGTCTAGTAAACGGTGCACAGAATTTACTATTAGATATTACGCCTCTATCGCTAGGGATAGAAACTGCAGGGGGATTGATGGAAAAAATAGTTGAGAGAAATTCCACTATACCCATAATTAAAGAGCAAGAGTTTACCACATATGAAAATGGGCAAACAGCAATTAAAATACACATTTTACAAGGTGAGAGAGAAACTGTTGAAGATAATAGAAGTTTAGGAGAATTTATTTTGGATGGAATACCTTCAAAACCACCAGGTATAGCGAGAATTAAAGTGAGGTTTACGATTGATTCAAATGGTATACTCAGTGTTACGGCTTCGGAAGATTCAACAGGAGCTTTAAAGGAATTAGAAGTAAAACCAACATATGGCCTAGAAATTGAGGATATGAAAAATATGATAAAGGACAGTATCGTCAACGGAAATCTTGACATTGAGAAAAGATTGTTAAAGGAATCTAAAATTGAAGCAACAATTTTTTTAAATGAAATGAAAAGTCTTAAAAAGGAGCTAAATGATTTATCAACTAAAGATGAATATAGAAAAATAAATATAATTTTGAAAGATCTAGAGAATGAATTAAAAAATGATGATAGAAATAAAATTAAAGAACTTACTAAATTATTAGACTTAGCTACTCAGAGTTTTTCTGAGAAAAGAATTAAAAAGAGCATTAAATCTGCATTAGTTGGCAAAAATTATGATAATTTGTTATAAAGGAAATTTTTAGTATGGTAAAAATAATATTTATTGATTCAGATGGTTCTGAAAAAGTAATTGAGGCAGAAATTGGGTTATCAATTTTAGAAATAGCTCATAAAAATGGTATTGATCTTGAAGGTGCTTGCGAGGGTTCTCTTGCATGTGCAACATGCCATGTTATTCTCGAAAAACCTTTTTTTGATAAATTAGACGAACCAACTGAAGAGGAAGAAGATATGCTTGATTTAGCTTTTGGATTAACCCATACTTCTAGACTAGGCTGTCAGATTATAATGACTAAGGAGCTAGATGGAATTAAGGTAAAAATACCTAGTGGTACTAGAAATATTAATGTGGAATAATATATGACACTTAAATGGACAGATACTATTGATATAGCTATAGCCTTGGAGGAAAAGTTTCCCAAAGAAGACAATGTAAATCTGAGATTCACTGACCTGCATAAATGGGTGCTTAGTTTAGAGGGTTTTCAAGATAATCCAAATAATTCCAATGAAAAAATTTTAGAGTCCATTCAAATGGCTTGGATAGATGAAAGGGATTAAAATGAAAATTGATTTTAAAAGTTTTATAAAAAATAATAATCTGCCAGATAAAAAAGAAAAAATAGTCGTTGCAATGTCTGGAGGAGTTGATTCTTCAGTTGCAGCTGTTTTACTTCACAAGGCAGGCTATGAAGTTATTGGAGTTACTATGCAGCTTCATGAATCAAAAGTTAAAACTACAACAAAAACATGTTGCTCTGGACTAGATATTTCTGATGCAAGAAAAGTAGCAAAAAAATTTGGTTTTAAACATTTTGTTATTGATTACAAAGATGAATTTAAAAAGTCTGTGATTGACGATTTTGTTGAAAGTTATCAAAGAGGTGAAACACCAATACCATGTATCAAGTGTAACCAGTCTGTAAAATTTACTGATTTAATAAATTTTACTAAATCTGCTGGCTGTAAGGTTCTAGCAACTGGACACTATGTTAGAAGAGTTTTTGATGGAAAAAATTCAAGTATTTATCAAGCTACTGATAATTCAAAGGATCAAAGTTATTTTCTTTTTGCCACCACTAAACCTCAGCTTGAATTTCTCCGTTTTCCTTTAGGCGGATATAAAAAAGATAAGGTGAGAGAATTTGCCAAAGAATTTGGTTTAGTGAATGCAAATAAACCTGATAGTCAAGACATATGCTTTATTCCTGATGGAGATTATAGAAAATTTATAAAAAAACATCAAAAAGGTAAAGTAAGTAAAGGTGTTATTGAAAATACAAAAGGTGAAATATTAGGCTGTCATAGCGGGATAATAAATTATACGATTGGTCAAAGAAAAAAAATTGGAATTGGAGGTTTGAAAGGTTATAAAAATCACAAACCTTATTATGTAATAAAAATTGATAGGATTAGTAATAAAATTATTATTGGCTCAAAAGAAGAATTAAATCAGTATAAAATTTATCTCAAAGATATCAATTTACTTAATGGAGTAAGTAAGAACTTTAAAGCAGAAATTAAAATCAGATCCGGAGAAAAAAAAATAAACGCGTTAGTTAAAATTTTAAATGATAATAAAAACGCTGTTGTAGAATTACCAAATCCTGAAACTGGAATTGCACCCGGTCAGGCATGCGTATTCTATAGTAAAAGTAAAAAGCTTATTGGAGGAGGCTGGATCACTGCAGGAGAAATTATTTCAAATGATAGAAAAATATAAATATGAAATTAGCTGTTGAAAAAAAAGACTAGATGACGCCTGATAATAAAGA
>JAOOJU010000015.1 GCA_028407765.1 Rickettsiales bacterium | reverse complement strand
ATCGTTATTAATAAATATTTTAATAATTTTAAATAGATCATTTATATATAAGTAATCAAACTTCATATCTCTATTTAATGAAATCGGAAGACCAGATAATACTCGACAAATATTATTTGATATAAAACGTTTTTGATAAAGTTCATATGGACCATAAATGCCAAATATTCTCAGATTAAAAATATTTTTCATTTCAGAAAATTCTATTTCTCTGCCACAAATAAATTTAGATAAATAATAACCATTTTCTGGATAACTATTCTTGGTAAAATTTTCTTTCATTAATGGTTTATATAATCTCGGGTTATATTCACCCCCTGAACCTAGAAAAATTAATTTACCAAAAAAGTTTTTATTAGCTAAAATATTATTTAGCATGCTTACACTATTTTCTACTGAATTTATGTCAACGCATGCATGGATTATTACACTCGGCTTAACTTTCTTAAGATATGAATAACATTCTTCATATCTAGTAATATTAAGTTCATTTCTGGTTGGAAAAAGTATTTGATATTGTTGTTCTTTTTCTTCTAAGAACAACGTCTTTAAGGATTTTCCAATAAAACCAGTGCCACCAAGAATAAGAATTTTTTCCATTTTATTAAAACTAATTACTTGTATTTAACCATTTATTTGTTGCAGATCTAGGTCTCGCATCTATTGCTTTGAGTGCAATATCTGTATGTGGATCCAAGTCTTCTTCAACACAAACCATAGGTGCAGCACAAGATTTACAAAAGTTAATGCAGTCTCTTTTTCCATAAAGCATTGCTGTTCTTAATTCTTTTAGAGACTCTCCATTCCAAATTTCTGAAACAGATTGAAACTTTACATTTCCAATATCTACTTTTCTTGGCCAATCCAAGGTACATGGACTAACTGATCCATCACAATTAAAGTGCAAATACATAAAAGTAAAAGGACAAACTTTTTTCCAAGATCCAATTTTTTGTCCATACATACCTGTTTCCATAACATCATTTTGCTTATCTTCCTGGGTTTCAGCCCATTGAGGAACAACTTTTTCGATAAAAATTTCATCACAAATTGGTCCAAAAGTTTTATAGAAATAGTTTTTTTCACTATCTGTCATACAAAAGCCTTTTTTTGATTCATCCTTAAGAGCGTGGGCTTCATCTGCTACTTTAACATAAATTATAAGCTCCGATTTTAATCTTTCTTTAGTTTCATAGAGGTTTTTTACACCAGATATAATTTTTGAGAAATCCTGCTTAACCCCTGCAACTTCCATATATCTCTCATCAGTAAGACCCTCTAACGAAATATTTATTCTTTGCAAACCAGCTTTAACAATTTTTTCATTTAATATAGGTTCTAATTTTGAACCATTAGTAAATACTTCAACAATATCTGCAGTTTTACTTTTTTTTGCATATTCAATTAACTCTGAAATTTTAGGGTGAAGTGTGGGCTCGCCATGATTTCCAATTTTTATTTTTTTTATTTTTTCAGGAAAATCACTAAAATCATCTATGATTTTTTTAAACATATCTTCTGCCATAAAACCTCTTTTTAAACCAACATCCTTCATACCTTTTGTGTCTGCTTGGAAACAAAAACTACACTTGAAATTACAAACACTGGATATATCTACATGTGCAGAAATTGGAGTTTGGAGAGGAATTATATCTTCTAACTTTTGTTTTTTTGCAGAATGAATTCTTGGTTGAATAACCGCAGTGGTGCTATCTTCCATATTTAAAGCCTTTATTAGTTAATAACCTCATCTTCAAATGCAATTATCTTGCCACTAAAGCGCATGTTTTTAAGGTATTTTTTTACTTGGTGAGTATAATTTCCGGGGAGCATTATAATAAGAATGTCACATTTTTTTTTCAAAAAATCTTCAGGACTAATTATTTCTTTGTGAAGAATGGGTGTATATAGACCTTGTTTAAACGGTGCAGAATCGACTACAAAATCTATTTCTTTTAACTTCGCTAGTGACATTGCTGCGAGAGCACGATGACCAGCCCCCCAAACTGATATGCTTTTATTATATTTTTTAAATTTCTTAACTTTTTTTTTAATAGAACTTAATATAATTGACATTTCTTTATTTTCATTGTCCAAAGATAGTAAATTTCTCTTTTTACCAATTAAAACAATGTCATTTTCATTGTTTTTATAGTAGCAATCTAGAACCTCAAAACCACTATTTTCGAATACTCTAGTTAATGTATTTTTGGTAAAATAAACTAAATGGTCAGTCACAAATTCATATAAACAGCTTTTTTCAATTATTCTTTTTAGACTCGGTACTGAGAAATAAATATGTCCATTATCAAATAGCATTGAATTTATTTTCTCCAAGAAATCTTTTATTTTAGGTTGGTGCTCCAAAAAATTATTACAGATTATAAAATCAAACTTATTATTTAGCTTTGGTTTATCTAAAAGATAACCCTTCACAATTTTAACTTTATTTTTTGACGAATTTATATTTTTTTGTGAGTTTTCAAGACCTATTGCTTTAATATTACATTTACTAATTGCATTGAGGAAATCACCTTTTGCAGAGCCAATTTCAAGTGTTTTAGATTTTTCTAATTTAAATTTTTTTATTATTGTATTAAATTCTCTTACAATTTCCTTCTTTGATTCTTCATTTAAAGATGAAGCAGTTATAACGTTTTTATAATATGAAACAGGTTTATTTTCTAGTTGAACTAACTCACATGAAGGACACTGTACCACTCGAAGTGTAACATTTTTGTCCTTACCAAAATCCTTTTTTCTTAAAAAAAATTGTGCTGCTTTAGGGAAATTTTCTAATTTAATTAATGAATTAAAATTCTTAGAATAACCACAAAATCTACATTTCATATTAAATCATCTAAATTTGTTAATAAATTTTTTATGTTTATCTGGATGCATGAAAAAAAAATTTGTGTTTACTGTTTTTTCAGTAATATCAGTTATTTTTTTTAATTTACTTTTTTTTAACTCATAACAATTATAACCAAAATCACATATCAAACGAATTACTTCATTTGGAGAGTAATTGAATTTTTTTGACCATTTTCTTAACAGCTCACAAAAAATTACTGGTTTATAATTTTTTAGGTAACTAGTTGCTCCCTGAAAAACGAATAATTCACTTCCCTCGACATCACATTTGATAAAGTCTAATGCAATTTTTTTTTTCCAGAAATATGAGTCAAACGTTATGGCGTTTACACTAACTTTATTTATTTCTTTTCGGTTTTGAATATTTTTCATTGAAGAACTCCCTGTTTCTAATTTGGTCCAATAAAAATCTTTTTTTTCATTTTTATTTGAAATAGCTTTGTTTATTAATAATGCCTTCTTGCACTGATTCAACTTTATATGTTTTTTGAGAATTTTATAAGTTCTTGGAATTGCTTCAAATGAGTAAATTTTTTTTACTTTCTCAAATTGTGAAAATTTTAAGGTGTAATAACCAATATTTGCTCCTACATCAGCAATTTTTTTTGAGTTTGTTGCAATAAATTCTATGACCTTTTTCTCATTATCCTCAAATTTTCCAAAATTTAATATTTCTATTGGTATGAACCTACTATCATTAATATCTAGATTTAGTTTCATGCCACAATTCAATATGGCAAAAATATCTTCTTGATTTATAATAATATTTTTTACCTCTGAGTTTTTTATAAGATCAGGAAAAAAAAATAAATGTTTATGTAATTGATGCATTTTTTTGATGTACAAATGCTTATCATATTTACCCTTCTGATAGTTCTCTCTTATTAAATTATAATTAATCATGTTTCATACCATTTCGCAGTTCTTTTAAAGCCGTCTTTGAGTGAAATTCTTTCAATCCATCCTAACTTTTTAACTTTATTACAACAGACTAAAGTTCTTTTAAATTCTGGCCTCAATAGTTTTTTTTTTATATTAGAATAAATTACTTTTAATTTTTTCTCGGGGAATACATCTTGAACTAAAAAATTTGCAAGCATTTTTATCGAAATTTCTTTTTCTGATGCAAGATTATACGATTCTCCATTTTTACCTTTGATTAAAATTAATAAAATTCCAGATATTACATCTGATATATAACAAAAATTCCTCATAACATTACCTTTAGAAAAAAGCTTTATATCCTGGTTTTTAATTATATTATTTATGAAATCTGCAAATGACCTTCCATCATCAAGACTTATTCCGGGGCCATAAGATATAGAGGGTCTTATTATAGAAACAGGAACTTTATATTGATTTTTGTAGGCTATACAAATCGTTTCAGCCATTCTTTTACTTTCTAAATATATACTTTCTGGGAGTGTATTATCTAAAAATCCAAAAGTAGATTCATCATTGGGTCTTTTTTTATCGTCAACGAAACCATAAACCCCAGATGTACTGATGAATAAAAACTTTTTTATTTTTTTTTTAAAGCTAAAATTCAGAAGATTGATAGTTCCTGTTATATTTGGTTCTATTACATTAACGGGATTTGATTCAAAGTATTTTGGAGAGGCAGGACTTGCCATATGAATAACATAGTCAATTTTGTGTTTGATATTTATGCTATTAAGTAGATTTGTCTGAAAAAAAAATAATTTTTTATTCTTTATTAAATTACCAAATTTTTTTTCTGTTTCTTTTACGTTTCTTGTTGTGCCGATAATTTTAATATTGAGATTTTCTTCTTTATTTAAATATAAAAAAAATTTTATCAGATAATTTGCAAGATATCCGGATACACCTGTAATCAGGATTGAAGAATTCTTTAATTTCTTCCATAAGTATTTATTTTCAAGAATTTTAGAAAAGTCTTCAATTAAAATATTATTCATTTAAAGTACCTCTCTTTATTTTTTTTTGCATAATTTAAAAAAACATCTTTTCTTAATTCTTTAATTTTTAGATTCTCTCTATTATCTTCCAATTTTTTGTAGAGATCTTTTATGCCATTGACATAGGAGGTAAACTTAAAACTAGACAGTTCTTGTTTTAATCTCTTATTATTACCAGTGTAGTAAGTTCCAATTCCTTTATTGAGTAATTTTATTTCTAAGTTCTTTCTTGAAACAGTATTTACTATTTGAGCAATTTTTTTTAAATCTATAGATATGTCTGGTGTTACATTATATGTGCTAAATTGATGTGATTTATTAATTAGCTTTTCACAGATTTTACAAAAGTCTCTTACATGAATATAATCAAATTTACAATTTTGATTAATAATAATTGGTAGATTTAGAATATTTTTGGCAATACAATTTGATATAAACTTGTATTTATAATCTTCAAACTCTCCATAAATACCAAATATTCTTAGATTAAGAAGATCTTCTGAATCTTTATTTTCTATAAAATTTGATATTATGTATTTTGAATAACTATGTGAATCAACTGGAATATTTTTTCCAAAATATTCCTCTTTCATATTTTTTTTCCAGTGTGCTCTGCTATATTCTGAACCTGATCCAAGATTAATCAACTTTGTTTTTGCTTCTTTTTTTTCATATAAGTTGAAGAACATTCTCAAATTATCTTCACATACAGTATCTGAATATCCTTTATTAACCATCAATGTTGAAGCAGAATGAATAATTATATCGGGTTTATTTTTTCTTAAATAAGTTTTTACATCTTCATGTTTGCATAGATCTAGTGCTTTTAAATTTGGTGAAAGGACAATATTATCAGTATGGTTTTCAAAATGAATTTTCAAGTTTTTTCCGATAAAACCATCAGACCCTGTAATTAGAATCTTTTTAGACATTTTTTTTTAAGAAACTATTAATAGATTCATATATGTAGTCTAGCATATTTTTGTCTAAACTTGGGTGAATGCCAACCCAGAAAGTATCTTGAGTAATTTTATCACTATTTACTAAATTATTATTAATTCTATATTTAATTTTTTTAAAGTATGGTTGTTTAGTCAAGTTTCCACCAAAAAGCAACCTTGTTCCGATTCTTCTTTCCTCTAGATATAGAGTCAATTCTTTTCTTGAGATTCTATCATGATTTCTTATGGTTAACGGAAAACCAAACCAAGATGGTTCAGAGAGTTTTGTTCTTTGAGGTAGAACAAAAAATTCTTCAAGCTGTATCATTTTTTTAAATAAATAATCAAAATTCTTATTTCTTGTTTCAATGAATTTTTCCAATTTTCCAAGCTGTGCAAGTCCACATGCTGCTTGCATATCAGTGATTTTAAAATTAAAACCAGCGTGAGAGTAGGTATATTTGTGATCATATCCTTTTGGTAGATCACCCAATTGCCAACAGAATCTTCTTTTGCAAGAATTATCTTCTCCTGGACCACAAAAACAATCTCTTCCCCAATCTCTGAAAGATTCTGCTATTCTTTTTAAAATAGGGTTGTTTGTAAATACTGCACCACCTTCGCCCATTGTTATGTGGTGAGCGGGGTAAAAACTAAGTGTACCAAAGTCACCAAAAGTTCCAACCTTTTGATTATTGTATTTGGCACCAAGTGCGTCGCAAGTATCTTCAATTAACCAAAGTTTATATTTTTCGCAAATTGATTTAATTACACCTAAATTAAATGGATTTCCAAGTGTATGTGCAAGAACTATTGCTTTGGTTTTATTAGTAATAGCGCTTTCAATTTGGTTTTCATCTATATTATAATTTCCAAGTTTGACGTCTATAAAAACAGGAATTGTTTTATATAAAAGAAGAGGGTTTACGGTGGTGGGAAAACCAGCAGCGACTGTTATGATTTCGTCACCCTCTTTTATAGCTCGTTCTTTTAATTTAGGCGAAGTAAGAGCCGAAAAGGATACCAAATTTGCTGAAGAACCCGAATTCACTGTAAACAGAGATTTAACTTCTAGAAAGTTAGCTAACTTAGTTTCAAATTCAGCATTAAATCTGCCAGTTGTAAGCCAACCATCTAAACATGCATCGACCATATTGATCATTTCACTGTTATCTAGGTATTTTCCAGCTGCAGGAATTGAAGTAATTCCTGGTAAAAACTCTTTTTTTGAAAATTTAATATCAGAATAATTATTTACTAATTCAAATATATCTTTTTTTATAGAATTGATATCCTTCATGAATGCATTTCTCTTAAACTAGTTTTTAATTTTTTTTTTTAAGTAACTCTTATCCAAAACTTGGTTCACAAAATTTTGCACTTGATACTTTGTAACTTCAAAAGGATTATTTTTTTCAAGTGAAATTTTATACCACTTAGATGTTTCAGAAATAGCATCATCTATTCCAAAATAGTTCTTCCAACTTAATTCTTTGATTGCTTTTTTACAATTCAAGTTAAGAATTTTAGATTCTTTCTTTTGATAAGAATCGTTTTTTATTTCTATTTCATTGAAACTAAATTTATAAAGTAGCTTTTGGGTTAGCTCCTTTACATTAACTACTTTTTGAAGTGTAGGTGCAAGATTATAACTAAGAATTGATTTTTTGTTATGTCTACTTAGTTTTATAGCAATATCTAAATACCCTTTACAAACATCAAGAACATATAACCAGGGTCGAGTTGATTTTGGATTTCTTAATATAGGTTTTTTTCCAGTCATTATACTTTTTATAATATCTGGTATTATTCTAAAATTGGACCAATCACCACCTCCAATAACGTTTCCTGATCTTGCAGTGGCAATCTTCATTTCATTGAAGGACTCTTGATAGGAGTATGCAACAATTTCTGTACAACTTTTTGAGGCGCTATATGGATCTTTTCCTTTTAATTCATTTGACTCATCAAAAAAAACACCATTTTCTTCATTTCTATATACTTTATCAGAAGTGATTATTACAATTGGCATTGCTGGATTAGTTTTTCTGATAGATTCAAGAATATTAACAGTTCCGTTGATATTAGTTAAAAATGTTTCTCTGGGACTCTTATGACTCTCTAAAACTAATGGTTGTGCTGCTAGATGAAAAATAAAGTCCGGTTTTATTCTCTCAATTAGTTTATGAACTTTTTTATAATCAAGTATGTCTATCCATGATTGGTTTACAACTTTAGAGATATTTTTTTTCGAAAAGATACCATTTTCCCATGGAATATTATCTGCTAATCCAAAAACACTTGCTCCAAGCTCGTTTAAGAGAATTGATAACCAAGCGCCTTTAAACCCAGTGTTGCCTGTTATTAAAACCTTCTTATCAAAAAAAATTTCTAAGTTGTTCATGAGACTTTTACTTTTTTAAAAGGTACGATTATTTGTGTTTTTCTTTTATTTACTCTCCAAGGAGCTTTCCCTTTTTCCCATAAGTCGTTAAGTAAAAGTTTTTCCCTTAGAGTATCCATAGGCTGCCAAAAACCTTCATGCTTAAATGCGGAAAGTTCTTTTTTTGCTGCTAATCTTGGCAGTGCACCTGTTTCAAAAGGTTCCAAGAAATTATCGATATATTTAATAGTTTTTTTGGATAAAACAAAAAAACCGCCATTTATCCAACCAGATTCTGAAATTGGTTTTTCTTTGAAGCTTGAAACTTTATTATCATTTATCTCCAGAGCACCAAACCTTGCTAATGGCCTCACGGCTGTAATTGTAGCCAGTTTTTTTTGTTGATTATGAAAATCTAATAATTTATTTAGGTTAACATCACTAAGACCATCTCCATAAGTCATAAAGAAGTTTTCATCATCATTAAGATAGTTAGCTATTTTTTTTAGTCTTCCTCCTGTTTGGGTCTTTTCACCAGTTTGAATTAAATGTACTTTCCAAGGTTTATTAGAAGAGTTGATTGTTTTTATTTTTCCTTCAGAAGAAATGGTCATATTCGAGTTTTTTAAATTATAATCTTTGAAATAAGAAATTATCTCATGACCTTTATAACCCAAGCAAATAATGAATTCGTTGAAGTTATATTTCATATACCAATTCATAATATGCTCGATCATTGGAATACCTCCAATTTCAACCATTGGTTTTGGCTTGATCATGGTTTCTTCTGCGAGTCTTGTTCCTAAACCACCTGCTAAAATTACAACCTTCATAATTAACCTCTAATTTAACATTGCAATATTTATGCCCAGATAATCTGGCGTTTGATCTATTTTTTTAAAAACTCAATGATTTTTTTAATAACTGGTTCCCATTTAAAAAATTCAGTTTGTCTAAAAAGTTTTACAGATTTATACCATTCAGATCGAGTTTTTTTACGTCCCCATCTCCAGTCATTATTATTTGCTATAAGGATATTTGTTGGAATATTTAGAGTCCCTCCCATGTGTCCTAGCGAAGTATCAACCGTTACTATTTGATCCATTTGTAAGCAAATGGAAGTTGTTTTATTCCAATCCTTAAGATACTCTTCACAATTAATTACATTAGAGTATTTTGAAATTACCTTTTTTTCGTGAGGGTTTAGACCTTTGTCTATAATAAAAAATTGAGTGTTTGGGTTTTCTTTGAAAATTTTAGAAAATAAATTTATATCAATTGATCTTAATTTATCATAAATATGTCTTTTATTTCCTTTCCATGAAACGCCAATTCTTTGAGTATTTTTTTTGAAAGCAGAACGAAATTTTTTCAAAAACTCTTCATTTTTATTTAAAATTGTCTTTGTATCAAAAACTGTTGGATTAGGAACTTTTTCTTCCATTAGTAGAAAAGGTAAATCCTGTATAAAGCTTTTATAAGTAAATTTTTTAAAATCTTCCGGGTATAAAATATGTTCAAAGGTCACATCCTTTAATTCTTTACAATTTTTAAATAAAACAATGACATCTTCCTGTCCAAATGCTGTGACCTTAAAACCATAACTTGCAAGGAGGTTAAGGTATCGCGAGAACATAAGATAGTCACCTACACCTTGCTCAAAATATACGAGAACACTATTATTTTTTTTATTTTTTGATTTTTTTATACGCTTTATATCTTTTAGCGTAATCTCTTTGGTTTTATCAGTATGAGGGTTTCTATCCAGAGTTACTCTGTCTTCGTGTTTAATAGTACTATAATATTCCCAACCTTTCTTTCTATTTCCAATTTGAAGGTTCAGGAGTGCTAGATTTCTCATTAATGATTTATCCTCGCCATATGTTTTTAACCCTTCTTCTAATAACTCTATTGCCTGTTCATATTTTCCATATTCAGATAAGAAAATTCCTCCCATTAAAATTGCTCTTAGGTTTGTTGGATTCAGTTTAAGAGAGGTAATCAAGCAGGTTTCAGCCATTTTTAAATCTTGGTTAATAAGGTAAGAAAATGCTAAATCTAACCAACTATCAAAATCATCTGAACGCTGATGAATTATTTCCTGGAAATTAAGCAATGCTTTTTCTTTTTCACCTTCCTTATCAATTTGATGATTAGCTAATAAGGCTTTCATATCATGGTCTTCTGGGAAGGCTTTTAAAGAATCAATCAATGCATTCCGATAATCTGCGTGATATTCTTTATGAGCTGATAATTTTGCTAAAATTACAATTCTTAAATGATGAGCACCTTTAAATTTTGGGTGATTTTTTGTAACAAAATCCATTCTTTTTAACGCTTCTTCTACTTTCCCATTTGAAAATTCATTAACTGCTAAAAGAAAATTTCCGTAATCTTCATGTTTTTTACCAGCAAAAAAAGTATCTCCTTCATATTTTACGGCATCATAATTTTCTTTATCAATTACATATGGAAGGAAAGATTTAATATGATTTGTTAGAGATGGTATAAACGAGACTAGTTTATTAGGATCAGAATTTTCAGATTTTTTTAATTGTTGCATTTTTCACCGCTTTTTTATTAGTTTTTAATCACAAATAGCTACAATTTTTGTGCCAAAATACTCAAATTAATTCATATAGTAATTTTATTTTCTGTGTATCATGTTAAATTTAAAGCTATGATAGAACTTTCTTTTTTAAGACACGCTAAATCTGATTATGAAGATTTTAACGGAGATGATTTTTCCAGAAAAATTTCCAATTTAGGTATAAAAAAAACTCATATTTTAGGAACTTTCTTGAGAGAAGAGAAAATAACTTTTGATCAAATATTATGTTCACCATCAAGAAGAACACTTAAAACACTTGATCTAATTTTGGAATATTGTGACAAAATGCCACTTGTTGAGATTTTACCTGAAATTTATGATGGTGATAAAAAGTTTTTAATCCAATATATTAAACAGGACAATGGAGATTCAAAATCAAAATTGATTTTAGGTCATGAACCAACCTTATCAAGTTTAGTAGATTATTATAATTTTGATTTAGACAATAAGTTATATAAAGAATCTCAGATTAAATTTCCAACATCAAGTTTATTGCAATTTAATTTTTTAGTTAAAAAATGGTCAGAGGTTGACTTTGGAAGAGGGACTATAAATTTTTATTTTAAACCAAAACTATGATTTAAAATATATTTTTACGATACGCATTAGTACACTTTTTTTTGGCAATTATTTCATTAAGATCATTTGTTGTTTTTTCTTTGAGTGAAATAGCCATTGCATTGTTATTTTTAATTAATTGCAATATATTATTTTTATTGTTTTCACCCAATGCAGTTTTCTTTCTTTCAATATCAAGTATTATTTTTTTTCTTATTTTATCCAGGTGATTTATATGATCATAATCTCTAAGAGTTATATAATGCGCCATTTCTTCAGAAATTTGAGTTAATTTCTCAATTTGATTATCTACAAAATTATTACTAGATTTCTTGAGGTTTACCATTTTCTGCCTTTTCATCATTAAAAACTTGATTGATTGTATTGATTGCTTTCGAAACGCATTCAGGTATATTTTGTGTTACACCTTTTATTAATTGTTTTCTACAAAACTCATAAAATTGAAATAGTTTTACTGCTAAATCTTCTCCTCTATCAAAATCTAACGTAGTCTGTAACGTATAAATAATCATAAGTGCTCTACTAAAATGTTTAGATCTTTTTTTTGATATTTCTTTTTTTCTTAAACAGTTAACGACAATATTCATTGATTTGTTTAGTTCTTTAGCCATAATCTCAACTAATTCTATAGGGCTTTTAGTGGAGTTAGAGGATATCTCTGTTTTTTGGTATAATTTTTTTGCTTTATTGAAATTCATCGTGAAATATATTATTTTATTTTAATGGCTAATTTAAATCCTATAAATTCTATTAATATGAACTCGTTCGTTGAGTCTAATTTTGCAAATCATATGCCACTTCTTAATAATAGAAACCAGATTCTTCCAACAGACAATCTTCAACAGTCTAATTATTTTCAACAAAGAAACAATCAATCAAAAAGGTATCACCCCAAAGTTGCATTTTCAAATGGTTCAACAGCTGAGGCTTATCTTAAATCAAGGATATTATTATCCCCGGTTTATATTCATAATGAGGCAAAAACAAAGTATGCAATGATATCAATGATTGATTCAAGAAAAGAGGAGATAAACAGTAATATGCTAAGGATTTTCTAATTTTTGTGCTCGATCTCTCTTTGTTTTTTGTTAACCTCTAATATTATTTTCAACAAATCGCTTTCTCCGATCACTCCTACTAATTCTTTTTTTTCAGATATAACTGGCACAGACTCTCCAACGAAGTTTTTGCATAAATCTATCGAGTTATATATATTTTCATTGCTGTCCAAATATAAAAATTTAGTTTTTTTCATCTTTCCCAATAGCATTGATCTATTTTTTATTTTGAGAAGGTCTGATAAAGAAACTTTATTTGTTATTTTTTTTTCAAGGTCATTAATATAACACTCTGAATATCCCTTTAGAGTCATTCTTGCTACCGCTTTTTTAACATTATCTTTAATACTCAATGCAAGGAAATCATCATGATAAATTTCATCTATAGACCTATTTTGTAGAATCAAATTTTCATCGCCCAAGTCAAGGTTAATATTTCTATTAAGGAGCACTCTATCAAAAATAGATTGTCCTACAAGTTTACTTGCAATTATCGAAGCAAAAACAATGCTGATGCCGGCAGCCAAAGTTGTCTGATAATCTTTAGTTAATTCAAAAATAATCATCATATTGGCTAATGGCCCACCAATAACACAACTGCCGACTGCAGCTAGGGCTGCTGCCGCGAAAAGAGCAATATTTATATCTGGATATAATATTTGTAGAATTGTTCCAAAAAAAACTCCTGTACAAGCTCCTATAAAAAGGGCTGGTGCAAAAACTCCTCCAATTAATCCAAATCGTATGCAAATAGTTGTAAGTAATAATTTAAATATTAAAAATATAAGAGCATTATACATTGTTATGTTAACTGAAATTAAATTAACTATTGTTGATGTCCCTAAACCTGTAACTTCAGGAAGCATAACGGTAAATAAACCACAAATAAAGGCAGCAATTGCCGGTTGGATTACGCCTGGAATCCAAGATATATTAAAAAAAAAATTTTTATGAGTTAAAAGCTTCATATATATAACTGCAATAAAACCGCATATTATCCCCAATAAAATAAATAAGGGTAACTCATCAATATGACTGATCAATCCAATGGATGATGGGAAAATTGTTTCAAAATTAAAAAACGTTTTTGTTACAAAGTATGCTACTAATGATGAAACGAGAATAGGTGCAAAAGAAGCAAGCGATTGATGGCGTAATATTACTTCTCTGGCAAAAACAAGACCAGCAATTGGCGCGCCAAAACCTGATGAAATTGCTGCAGCAACCCCTGATCCAAGAAAAATTTGATAATCAACTTTTATTTTAGAAAATAAATTTTTTATTTCTGCACCAAGAGTAGCACCAAAATGTACCAAAGGACCATATTGTCCTACTGAACCTCCAATAGAGATGGATAGTATTGATGAAAAAGATGTTAAGAATCCGGTCTTAATATGAAGAGGGTTCTTTGATTGATGTGCTGATAATATTACATCAGGTGGGCCATGCCATCTATTCCCATCTGTAAATTTTCTAATAAAACCAACGAGTAGACCTATAGAAATAGGAATCAGTATTATATAGAAAAAAAAAGAAAAAGGGCGTTCAATTATCTCTGAAACACTCTGATAGGTATAATTTTTTTCACTAAATAAGTTAGAAAGAAATTTTACTAGGTACAGGAATAATTGGACACTGCAAGAGGTAACTGACCCAATTGCTGTGCCAATGAATAGAATATGTACTATTCTATTTAACATGACCTCTAAAATAGGAGGTCATGAAATAATAAGCAAATTTTTTTTTAAATAACTCTTTTTTCTTGTGGTATTTGTTTCCAGGCATCAACTAATGTATCAACCACATCTGAGGCAGGTTTAACATAATTCATACAATCATTATCTTGAATCCTTTTGGCACTATAACGAATAAATCTATACATCCATGTTAGATTTTTTGCAACATCACCACCATTATCAAGGTCTAAACATGACTGCAGTGCAAAAGCTATCTTTGAAACTCTCTCAGCTTTATCTTTTGCCTCAACAGTAACAGATAGGTCTTCAAATAATACTTTTTTAAGCTCTGTAACCTCTAATTTGAGACCATGAAGTAGTTCTTCAATAATTTGATATTTCGTTAGTTCTTCAAGTTTAATAGCTTTATTTACTAACCCTGTTTTTCTTTCCATTTTAGCAGAATTTTCTTTGTCTTTTTTAAGATCATTTGTGTATAAATTTTCCATTTCCAGTAACTCCTTTTGTTATATAAATATTAACGACAGAAAAGTTTTTTGTTTAATTTATGCAAGTAATTTTAACTTATCTTTATCTTGTTGGTTGTTATAAACAGACATTGCAACAGCATAATTATTAATAATAGAATTTTTTGTTACTTTGGCTATTTCTAATGCATAATCAGTATCTTGAAGATTTCTTGCTGCTTCCAACATATTTGCTGCACTTGCACTTGCAACATTTTGATAACCTTTAAGACTTGACATACTTCCTGATAATTTACCTTGTGACTTTGTTAAATGACTTAATGCTAATGTTGCGGTTGCAAGTGCATTCGAAGCATCTGTAATATTCGTAGCAGCTATTGTTTGTGAAGTAGAAATAGTTGTAAGTCCCCCAGCTTGATTTATGCCAATAGCAAAAGTTGGCTCTGTACTTGCTGATAGAACGTTCATACTATTAAATGTTAAAGTACTTATAATAGAATCTATAGTATCACTTATTGCCTCAGTCTCAGAATCTAATGAAGCTGTATCATCTGAAGTATTTGTAGCTAATGTATCGGCTACTCCAAGCTCTTTTAATCGTGTTGCTAGACTATTGAGTTCTGTCAAAGCTGATTCTACAAGAGTTAGTAAATCAATACCTTTTTGAGCATTTTTAGCCGCTGCATTAAAACTTGAACCTTCGGCATTAAGTGTGTTAGCCATTGTTTGGTCAACAACATCATTTCCTCCAAGAACTTTAATACCAGTAACTAGTCTAGAAATAGAATCTCTCATATTTCTTTGCGACTGGTTAATGCCATGGATGGGCAAAGAATTATTGGCCAATTTCAGTCTCCTAAAAAAAACCTATAAATTATGCCGCAGAGGTTGATGCACCTGAAACCATTCCCCATCCTTCATTAATTTCTGAAATTACTTTACTCGCAGAGGGAAGAAATGCAAAATCATTCTCATCTCTTACTCGAACAACTGCAAATCTTACGTGTTTATATAGTTCTTGAAGATTTTTTGCAATTTCGCCACCTTTATCGTGATCTAATGAAGATTCTAGAGAGTAGGTTAATTGTAGAACTCTGTAGCACAATTTTTTTTGTTTTTCTTCTTTCAAAGTCTCAAAGTCTTTGGATTGAATAAGTTGTAGATCTTTTTCTACAGCCTTTAATAGTTTTTCAACTAGTTTTATTGTTTTGTAAGCTGTTGGAGTAATTACATGTTTTTTTAAGTCGTCATTTTCCATTTTAACTATCCTTTTTGAGATTAAACTAAAATATTTAACGACTTATTTAAAAATTTATTTAGGTGACTTTAATCTGGATCTGTATCAAGAAGACTAGTTAACATATCGCCTGTTTCTTTAAAACCAGCGATTGAGCTTTCCATTGCAGAATACTGTTTTGCATATCTCATCTTTAATGCTTCAATTCTAGTATCAAGTCTTTGTTCTTTTTCAATTAAATCATCAAGAGAGGAGTTAAAATTTGTAACCCTTCGATCAATTATACTGTTAAATTCTAAATAACTTTCTAATGAATCGATAGCTAGAGTAAGAAAGCTTTTTCCATAATAGATATTCGCAGATGTAGCATTATTAGCTACACTTAAGTTAATTCCGGTAGGATCGCCACTTGCTACTGAGAAAGTAGTTCCATCTTTAGTTGCACTTACACCACCTATTGAATGAGTAGAACTGTTATCTGTTGCAAACGCATATGTTCCAGGAACAGTATTCACAAAATCATAAGAGGTAATAGTTACATTACTATTATCTGTTCTCAATTCATTTCTGAAAAAGGCTTTAACTGACTCAGGATTGTAATTAAAATTTTTTGATAAATCAGTACTATCAAAACTTAGACTACCATCTCTGTTAGTTTTTATTCCAAGATTTGATAGGTAGTAGGGTCCATTTTCATAACCTTTTATGGCAGTTGAACTCAATGCTCTCAATGAACTTTGTATTGATCTTAAAGTACTATCTCCATTGAGTGCTCCAGTATTTTCAGGGTCACTTTCATCATAATCACCCATAATGTTTAAGCTTTTCATTACTTCATTGTATGTAAAAACATAGTTACCAACTATAGTTTCAACATCTGTTAAGTCAACTGCACTTGAAATGTTGATAGCATCAGATGAAGTTGAAAAAAGTGCTAAGGTAAAACCACTGTAAGCATCAGTTATAGTATTTGAGGAACGAGTCATTGATATTCCGTCTAAAGTAAATGCTGAATCAATGCCTGAAACTCTTTGTGTCATATTTGAAGTTGTAGCATTATAATCATAGCCTACTCCTCCAGAAGTAGTTGCTAGGTTTGAAGTTGCAGCAACCTTCATTTCATTTGAAGCACCTGACTCACTTTTTAGTTGAAGCATATAATTTGTCCCAGTATAAACAACACTAGCAAAGACATCTTGGGTACCATCGTTATCTGAATCTGTTGCAGCAGAGTTTATCATGTCCCTGAGTTGTAGAACAGTAGTTGTTGCACTCGTAGTTACTGTTATTTGACTTTGTCCATTGGAAGTATGTGATTGACCTCCACCGTTAGTAGGATCTGCGCTCCATGTCCCAAAATCTATGGTCAGAGTTCCTGAACCAACTGTTGAAGTTGTAGCAGAATACGCTGGACCGGTTAGGGTATGAGAGGAGGCTAATGTCGTAACTGTCAGCGCTGAATTAACTGCAGAGCTGGCATCAGTTCCCGATGCTGTCAATGTTGCAACGGTTTTATCACTTGAGTTTCCAACAAAACCAGATGTTTCAGCTTGTTTGAATTGTTTTAAAATATCTTGAAAATCTTTTAAGTCACTTTTTACTTTTGAAAAAGCAGAAATTTTAGCTTGAGTTGATTCTTTAGTCTTCTCAATATTTTCTTTTTGTGGTTTTGTATCAGCGTCGGTTAGAGCCTGAATAATTGCCGTTGTATCAAGGCCTGAACCAACTCCAATTTTCGATAGAATGTCAGTTTCAAGTGCCATAATTTATTAACGACCTTTTTTTAACCTTGTTTAACCTTGGAATAATACCATTACATTCTGCATTGTTCTTGACGCTTGAGCGATCATGTTCATTGCAGATTGTTGTAATATCTGTGCTTTTGTTAATTTTGATGATTCTTCTGCAAAGTTTGCATCAGCTACTCTGGCTCTTGATGCTCTGGTATTCTGAGAAACATTTGTTAAGTTATCCACCACCACGTTCATTCTACTCATAATTGCACCAAATTTAGCTCTTTCCATGTGAACTCTATCCAAAGCTCTATCAACTACTTTTAGAGCATCAACAGCTCCTGCCATAGTTTTGATATCAATCGTTGAAATTTTATTTAAAGTTGAGGAAGCTGCTGAAGATTCAAATAACCCACCATCTGCGTTAGCTACAATTGAAAATGTATGGGAAGAATGAAAAGTCAGTTCTCCGCCTAATCTAACACTATCATTTGTTTGACTTGCATCCTCAATTTCTATGATAGTTCCTGAAGAGTCTTGTTTAAAATTCATACCAGTTAATCTCATTTTAGTATTAGCATTTGTTACATTAGCAAAATCAACATTTTCAATTACTACATCTTCACCTTCATCCTGAACAATAATGATATTTGTTTTGTCCGAACTTAGTGTTGCAGAGATTCCAGTTGTAGAGCTATATGCATTAATTTGATCTCTTAAATCTGTTAAGTCTGAACCAGTTACTTCTGTTCCAATGGTGATAGTTGCTGCAATTGATTGTGCGGTTGTGTTTTTTCCATAAACATTCATGGTTACTACATGTGATCCAGCTGCATCGCTAGATAAAAATTGGATTTTTCCCTGTGTAGATGCTGTAGCAGAAACACCTGTAGAGTCAAAATCGTGATTAACTTGAGTAGCTATTACTTTTGCAGTATCTCCTGCAGCAACGGCAATTTCTTTTGAACCTAATAATCCTGTAAGAGTAAAGTCATCACTTGCTCCGACTTTACTTGTAATGGATGCTTTAGCTGCACCGACCACTGCATTCTGTGCTAAATTAGCTTGGCCATCAGTACCCTCAGTAGTTGCCTGATAAGCACCAATATTATCGTTTCTCATATTAGCAATTGAAATCACTGCTTTCTCTCTTTCGTGTGCACCAATTTGAAAACGTCTATCTGCAAAGGTTCCATCAAGAACAGCAATTTCATTAAAAGTTGTGTCACGAGTAACTCTATCCATTTCATCTAATAATTGATTGACCTCTGTTTGTAAGTAAACTTTTTGCTCAGAGTTAAGAATGTCTGTTGCGGCTTGTATTGATAGTTCTCTTATTCTTTGTAATGCAGATGAAGCTTCATCCAGAGCTCCCTCAGCAACCTGTGCCATAGATAATACATCCGATGCGTTTCTCACTGACATGTCAAGTGCTCTAATTGTTGCGCTCATTCTATCCGAGATTGCTGCACCTGCAGCGTCATCACCAGCATGGTTAATTCTCTTACCAGTTGAGATTCGCTCCATTGCTTGAAGCATATCTCTTTCTGTTTTGATGAGACTCTTCAAAGAAGCATGAGTTCCCATACTTGAATTTATTCCCGGCATATTTTCTCCGTTATCTAATTAAACATAATTTGTTCAATAAATATCTGCAAATCTAATGCCAAAAAAAAAGGGAAAGTGCGTTTTGTACACTTTCCCTAAAATATACTAAATGTAGTATTTTTTATTGTAAAACAGACAATATAGCTGATTGAGCTTGGTTTGCCTGTGCAGCCATAGCCATAGCTGCTTGGTTTAAAATAGAGTTTTTAGTTAAATTAGCTGTTTCAAGAGCAAAGTCAGTGTCCATAACTCTCGCTCCTGCAGCCACTAAGTTTGCGCCTGTAGCAGATGCAACAGCTTGCATAGATTTTAATGCAGTTAAATCCGCTGCAATATTACCTAGTGCTTTAGCAACTTCACCTAATCTTGCATCTGCAAAAGTAGCAGCTGCTGAAGCGTTTGCCATAGTATTGGTTACAGCAATTGATTGTTGTGGACCAGCTGTATATAACACTGTAGTATCACCGTTATAACCAATTCCAACTGCAGAACTTGCAGAACCACTATCTACAACGACCACACTGTTAAATGCAGTGTTGTCTAGAACATCTTCAATTGTATCGAAGATAGCAGCAGCTTCGGCATCAAGTGCCGCACGATCATGAGTATCATTAGCGTTGGTGGTCGTATCACCAAGACCAACCATAATTCCAAGCTCACGAGCTCTGATTAAAAGGTTACCAACCTCTAGAAGAACTGCTTCACCAGATTGAAGATAGGAAATACCATCTTCATTGTTTCTAGCTGCCATTGCGTGACTTTTTCCGACAGCATTTAAAGTTGTTCCCATTGATTGACCAGCAGCATTACCACCATACATTGCAGCAATACCAGTTGAAAGTCTTGCAATTGATTCGTTCATTCCGTGACGAGCTTTTGTAGCTGAAGCCGCGGCCATATTAGCGCCAATTGCTATATTTGAAACTGAAGGCATTGTTTATTTCTCCTTTTCTATAATTATTGTATTACTGATAGAACAGAAGCTTGAGCATCATTTGCTTGAGCAACCATTGCCATTGCAGCTTGGTTTAGTATTGAAGCTTTAGTTAAAGCCGCTGTTTCAAGAGCATAATCTGTATCTTGAATTCTTGCAGCCGCAGCTTGGAGGTTTGCAGCTGAAGATGAAGCAACAGCCTGATATCCTTTTAACGAAGATATACCAGCAGCAACATTACCCAAAGCAGTAGCAACGTCACTTTGTGTTGCATCAGCACCGGTAACACCAGTAGCAGCGGTTGTTCCAAGGGCCGTCAACGCTTTTTGAGCACCAACAACATCTGTATTTGCAGCATCATCAATTGCAATCGTAACTGATGTATTACCTGTTACTGCAATACCATTAAATTTTGTATTCGTTGAGATTGCAGTGAATGCTGCAGCGATTGCAGCAGCTTCAGAGTTAAGAGCAGCAGTATCTGTAGATGTTAAAAGTGCAGTATTAGCTGCTTGAGTACCAATTTCTCTCATTCTTGTAGTTAGAACTGATAATTCTAATAAAACTGATTCTGCAGCTTGTAGGAAAGAAAGACCGTTTTCTGCATTTCTTGCAGCAACAGCGAAACTTCTTCCCTTAGCATTGATTGAGTTAGCAACTGACTGACCACCAGCATCACCACCATACATAGAACGAATACCAGTTGATAGTCTTGCTATCGATTCGTTCATCTGGTGACGAGCTTTAGTAGCTGCTGCACCTGCCATAGCCGCGCCAACGGCGATATTTGAAACTGAAGGCATATTAAATTCTCCTTATATTAATTAACTATTTATTTGTTTTTCCATTAACAATGTGTTTTTCCACAAACATTTTGTTACATTAATTAACGACATTATGAAAAAAGGTTTAGCTAAAAGAGCAATTTAAGACATTTTTTTTTTTTATTTTTAATTTT
>JAOOJU010000014.1 GCA_028407765.1 Rickettsiales bacterium | reverse complement strand
TATTACAGATTCTTTAAAATTTTTGATAAGTATGAATTTTGAGATCTCTTTACCTCAAATAGTAAAAAAAAATGAAAGCTTAGTATTTAAAATGTGGAAAAAAAACACTAAACTTTTGAAAGAATCATTTAGTATAAATGTTCCTCAATCAAAAAAAGAATTACATCCAGATATTATAATTGTTCCTATGGTAGCTTTTGATAAATTAAAAAATAGAATTGGTTATGGAGGTGGTTACTATGATAGAACTATTAAAGAATTTAAAGAAAAGAAAAATATTTATACAATTGGAATTGCTTATGATGAGCAAGAAACAAATATTATTCCAACGGATAAGTATGATCAAAACTTGAATATGATTTTGACACCATCACAAGTGATAATTTAAATGAAAATTTTAATTTGTGGAGATGTTGTTGGAAGGTCTGGAAGAGAGGTGATAGAAAAACATATCCCAACGGTTAAGAAATATGAATCCATTGATTTTGTGATAGTCAATGGTGAAAATGCAGCTAACGGTTTTGGTATTACAAAAAAAATTTGTGAAAATTTTTATTCTTTTGGAGTGGACGTTATCACCACTGGAAACCATATTTGGGATCAAAAAGAAATTATTGATTACATAAATGTTGATAAAAGACTTCTTAGACCACTAAATTATCCAAAATCTTCCCCGGGAAGTTCGTACGGAATATATTCCACATTTAAAGGTATGTATGTAGCTGTGATAAATGTAATGTGCAGATTATTCATGGACTTTGTCGACGACCCTTTTGAATCCTTGAATCAAGTTTTAAATCAGATTAAAAGCAAATATAATAAAATTATAATTATTGTTGATGTACATGGAGAAGCTACTTCAGAAAAGATGGCAATAGGTCATTTTCTTGATGGAAAGGTAGCAATAGTTTTTGGAACTCATACACATATTCCAACGGCAGATCTTCAGATATTAGAAAAAGGAACTTTTTATCAAACTGATTTAGGGATGTGTGGTGATTATAATTCTGTTGTTGGTATGAAGAAAGAATTATCTATATCAAGATTTAAGTATAAGCATATTAAAACAAAACTTGAAACAGCTAGTGGTGAAGGAACTATGTGTGGAGCTATAATTGAAATAGACGAAAAAAGCTTGTTTCCAAAAAGTTTTAAACAGATTAAGATAGGTGGCCGAATAGGTAAAGAATAGACATGGCAGGACATTCGAAATTTAAAAATATAATGCATCGTAAAGGTGCTCAAGATAAAAAAAGAGCAAAATTATTTTCTCGATTAATTAGAGAAATATCGGTTGCAGCAAAATTAGGTGTGCCAAACCCTGAATCAAATCCAAGACTTAGAAGTGCTATTAATACTGCACTTTCTGCTAATATGAATAAAGATAGTATTGAAAAGGCAATAAAAAAAAATTCAGATACTTCAAACAACGATCAGATTGAAGAAATAGTTTATGAAGGTTTTGGACCGAATGGTATCGCTATAATTATAGATTCATTTACTGATAATAAAAATAGAACAGCGTCAGAAATTAGAACTGCATTTAATAAGCATAATGGAAACCTCGGAGCATCTGGCAGTGTAAGGCATTTATTTGAAAAAATCGGATTGATCAAATACTCAAGGAATATTTCTTCTTTTGAGGATTTATTTGATTATTCTGCTGAGCTTGAAATAAAAGATATTGAAGAGGCAGGAGAGTCATATGAAATACAAACTTCAGTTGAAAGTTTTCACACCATCCTTGAAAAGTATGAAAAAAAATATGGGATACCAAAAGAGTCAGGGCTAGATTGGAGAGCAAAAGAGTTAATTGAAATAGGAATAGATGAAGCTAAAAAACTTCTCGTGCTTTTCGAAAAATTGGAAGATATAGATGATGTTCAAAAACTATCATCTAATGTGAACATTTCAGATGAAGTTATGGAAAAAATAGTTTGAAAAATGGAAATGTAATTGTCCTGGGTATTGATCCTGGAATGAATCATACAGGGTGGGGTATAATTGAGGGTAAAAACATGAATTTTAAGCATATCGCGAATGGTTGTATTATTTCTGATAAAAAGTGGAAAGTTGAAAGGAAGTTAGAAAATATTTTTTATAATCTTGAAAAAATTATAGAAAAATTTAAACCAACATATGGAGCAGTCGAAAAGGTTTTTGTAAATATTAATGCACAATCATCTCTAAAACTTGGTCAGGTAAGAGGAGTGATTCTTTTATGCTTTGCGAAAGGGAAAATACCAATAGGTGAATATTCTCCAAATCAAATTAAAAAAAGTCTTTCGGGATATGGTCATGCTTCAAAAGATCAAATTCTTAAAATGTTGAATCATATTTTTCCTAAAGTAAAAATTTATAATAATGATTCTGGCGATGCATTGGCTATTGCAATTTGTCATTTGATGAATATTAAGTTTCTTGATAATAAGGATATATAAATGATTGTTAAGTTAAGCGGGTTTTTAGATTTTATAAATGATGACTCAATACATATTGAAGTTAATGGAGTTGTTTATAAGGTTTTTATTTCAACTAAAGATTTCAAAAACATTTCTCAAGTTGGTGAAGTCATAGAAATAAATATTCATGAAATACTGCGGGAAGATGCTAGATATTTATTTGGTTTTTTGAGTTTAGATGAAAAACTAATTTTTGAGGATCTGATAAAAGTGCAAGGTGTGGGAGGTAAAATGGCATTAAATGTAATTGGTTCATTGGATGTTTCTGAAATAGTACAATCAGTAAGAGAGAATAATACGTTAAATTTTACAAAAATTTCTGGTATTGGCAACAAAGTTTCTCAAAGATTAATTAATGAATTAAGAGATAAAATTGAGAAAGGCTTATACAATAGAGAAAATAATAAATTAGACCCTAAAATTGGAGACAGCATTTTTAATGATCTTTATTCTTGTTTAGTAAACCTTGGTTATCAATTAAAAGTTTGCGAGGAGGTTTCTAGAAGAGTTTTAAATGAAAACTCAGACACTGGACTTGAAAAATTAATACCAATTGCTTTAAAGGTAATTAAGACATATCAAAGGAAAGTTTGATTAGATATGACCCAAAGTAAAAATGAATTAACTGATTTAAAAGAAATTGAGGAAGATAAAAATAGTTTGAGTATTAGACCCAAAAAATTATCTCAATTCATAGGCCAAGATTCTTTAAAATCTAATTTAAGAACATTTATTGAATCATCATTAAAAAGAAAGAAGGTTTTAGATCATATAATTTTTTATGGCCCTCCAGGACTTGGAAAGACTACATTAGCAAGTATAGTCTCTTATGAAAAAAATGTTAATATACACATAACATCTGGACCAGCTTTTACAAAAAAAGGTGATTTAGTTACATTGCTAAGTAATTTATCCAGCGGAGATATATTGTTTATAGACGAAATTCACAGGCTTTCACCAATCATAGAAGAGACTCTGTACCCCGCTATGGAGGATTTTAAATGTGACTATATTATTGGAGCAGGACCATCTGCTAGAACTATGCAAATATCTATTGAACAGTTTACTCTAATTGGAGCCACAACAAGACTGGGTTTAATTTCCAGACCCTTAAGAGATAGATTTGGGATACCAATGCAATTAGATTTTTATAAACCTTTAGATCTTAAGATTATTATTAACCAAGTTGCAAGAAATTTAAACATCACAATTGATGATACTGCTTCAATGGAAATTGCAATTAGATCCAGAGGAACGCCAAGAATATCCATAAGGCTTTTAAAAAGAGCAGTTGATTTTTCTGTAGTAGAAAACTTGAACAACATTAATTTAGAAATTGTTAAAGAGTCATTACAAAAACTTAAAATTGATGATCTTGGGTTAGATGAAATGGATATTAAGTATTTAACATGTATTGCCAATAATTTCCTTGGAGGTCCAGTGGGAGTCGAGAATATAAGTGCCGCTTTAATTGAGGAAAAAGACATAATAGAGGATGTAGTTGAGCCTTTTTTGATTCAGCAAGGACTTATTCAACGAACATCGAGGGGGAGAGTTCTATCTGAAAAAGGATTTAAACATCTGGGGATAGCTTCTAAGTAAATGATTTTACGAAACAGTGAGAAAGAATTAATTTTTAAATATAAGACAACTGTTTATTATGAAGATACTGATTCTTCAGGATTTGTATATCATGCTTCTTATATAAGATTTGCGGAAAGGGCTAGGTCAGACATGATAAAAAAAATCTGTCCAGATATGACAAAAACTTTCGTTTGTGGACATTTTTTATTTGTTGTAAAGGATTTAAGCATTAGTTATGTGAAGTCATGTATTTTATATGATGAATTAGTTATAAAAACAAAAATTAAAAGTTTTACCAGGTGTTCTTTATCAATTTTACAAGAAATTTCTAAGAATTCGAGTATCTGTACTAAAATTAATGTAAAGTTAGTTTGGATTAATAGTCAGTCAGGTAAACCTTCAAAAATACCTTTACATTTAATTTCTAGATTTAATTAACTTAAAATAGTATAAAAATTTATGGACAATGCTGTAGAAAAAATTGTATTGGATGAAGTTACAAATAGCTTTTCAATTATTTCTTTATTTTATGATGCTGATATAGTTGTAAAGATTGTTATTTTAATGTTAATATTCGCTTCCATATGGTCTTGGACCATTATATTTTCAAAATTCTCTAGTTTAAATAGTTTATTCAGTGATTCGAATGATTTTGAAGAAAACTTCTATGCAAGTGATACACTACAAAAATTATCTAAAAAATTAGGAAGTCACCCAACTCATCCTTTAGAGTCAGTATTCTTTTCTGCGATGTCTTATTTAGATAAAATAAAGTTAACAACAACAACAACTAAGAATTATGAATTTAAAAAAAATCTTTGTGAAAGGATAGAAAAAGAAATGATTATTGTTGGAGAAAGAGAGTTAAGTAATTTAAGTAAGAATATGAACTTTTTAGCTTCTGTTGGATCTACGGCTCCATTTGTAGGTTTATTTGGAACAGTATGGGGAATAATGAATAGCTTTACAGCAATAGGTTTGTCACAAAATACTAGTCTTGCTGTAGTGGCGCCTGGTATAGCAGAGGCTTTATTTGCCACTGCATTGGGGTTGATTGCCGCAATTCCTGCCGTTCTTGCATACAATAAGTTAAATGATAAAATTTATATTTTTAGTAATAGAGTTGAAATATTTACCACAGAGATGATGATAATAATTTCCAAAGAAATATACAAAGAATAATTTGATGGCAATAAACTTAAAAAGAAAGAACGGAAAATTTAAAGAACCCATTTCTGAAATAAATGTTACTCCTTTTGTTGATGTAATGTTAGTTCTTTTAATTATTTTTATGGTTACCGCTCCATTATTAACCACAGGTGTTAAAGTTAATCTTCCTGAATCTTCCTCAAAAGTTCTATCAGATAAAGATAAAACTGTAACTGTGACTATAAATGAAAAAAAAGAAATTTTCATTCAAAAAAAAAAATTAACCCAAAATGAAATGATAAAAAAACTTTTTGAGTTAAAAAAACAAAAGAAAGAATTAAAAATATATATAAAGGGAGATAGGAATTTAAATTACGGAGAAATAATGAAAGTAATGGGTAATATCAACAAAGCCGGTTTTAAAAAAGTTGCGTTAGTTACAAAACTGAAATAATAAAACTTTGGTCTAAAAAAATGTTTAATAGTTTCATAAGATCAATATTATTTCATTTAGTAGTAATTTCAGCATTGTTGATACTTCCCAATTACATAAATTTTTCCAAAAAAACAATTATTTCAGAGATACCTATTGAAGTGGTTGATATTTCAGAAAAAACAAAAATTAAAAAAAGTCAAAAGAAAAAAACTATTAACAAAGAGACTAACGAATCTTTTACCGCACCAAAGGTTGTTTCTAAGCCAAAAGTTCCTGAATTTGTTGAAAAAGTTAAAGAAAACAAACCAAAAAAAAAAAAAGTTGAAGAGGAAGTTAAAGAAAATAAAAAACAAAAAGAAACACGACTTTCTTCTATACTCAAATCAATAGATAAATTAAAAGAAGAAAAAAAAAAGAATGATCAAGAAAAACCTATTTTAGAACCAGTTGAAAATGATACTCTGGATCAAAGTGAAAAATTAACAATTAGTGAGCTTGATATGATAAGAAGACAGTTTATCAATTGCTGGAATGTGCCTGCAGGAGCAAAAAATATTCAAAACTTACAAGTACTAGTTAAAATTAAACTTGATGAAGATGGAAATGTAATTGATTCAGAATTAATAAAGACCAATAGCCTAAATGATTCTTTTTATAAAGCTGCTGCAGAGAGTGCTATGCGAGCCGTTAGACATCCATCTTGTAAAAAACTTAAAGTTCCTGTAAAAAAGTATAAAACATGGAAAAATATAACTTTAAATTTTGACCCCAGTATGTTGGCTAAATGAAAAAGATTCTTTATTTATTTTTGTTAATTAATTTTTTTGGTTCCGAAAAAGTTTTAGCCAATTTAAAAATTGATATTACTCAGGGTAATACTGAGCCTATTCCACTTGCTATTTTGGAGTTTAACTCTGAAACAAAGGAAACAAAGATTCTATCAAAAAAAATATTTACGGTAATATCAAATAATTTGGAACGATCTGGTCTTTTTGAGATTGTTTCAAAAAAGTCACTACTAGAGACCAATATATCATTCAATGAAATCCCAGAATTTTCTAATTGGAGAGTAACAAAAGCACAGGGATTAGTTCATGGAAGAATATTAAATATTTCCGGAGATAAAGTAAAATTAGAGTTTAGACTTTGGGATATTCTGACTGAAAAGCAAATGGAGGCTCAGCAATTAACTACAGTTACCTCAAATTGGAGAAGAATATCACATGTAATTTCTGACATTATATACAAAAGAATAACAGGAGAAAGTGGTTATTTTGACAGTAGAATTGTCTACATATCTGAATCAGGAAAAAAAACAAATAGAAAGAAAAGATTAGCGATTATGGATCAAGATGGTGCAAATCACAAATTTCTTACTGATGGTTCTTATTTAGCTTTGACTCCACGATTTTCCCCAGCAGCACAAGAGATAGCATATTTTTCTTATCATAACGGTTCTCCGAGAGTTTTCTTACTGGATTTAAATACAGGTTTTCAGAAAGTTTTGGGAGATTTTCCAGGTATGACTTTTGCTCCGAGATTTTCACCTGATGGAAAAAAGATAATATTGAGTATGGCAAAAAATGGTAATACTGATATTTTTGAAATGAATCTTAAGTCTGGAAAATTGAATAAATTAACAAATTACAGAGGAATAGATACGGCTCCATCTTATTCTCCAGATGGTAAATTTATTGTATTTGAATCAGATAGAAGTGGTTCGCAGCAACTGTACACAATGAGATTAAGTACAAAGAAAGCAAAAAGAATAAGTTTTGGTAAAGGAAGTTATGCTACCCCTGTATGGTCACCCAGAGGAGATACAATAGCATTCACTAAATTATCCGGAGGAGAATTTTATATAGGAGTAATGTTAACAAATGGACAAGGTGAAAGAGTCATTTATAAATCTTATTTGGTTGAAGGACCAACTTGGGCCCCTAACGGACGGGTTATAGCTTTTTACAGCCAATTTAAAAAAAATAAAAAAAAAATTTCTAGTCCAAAAATAAAGGTCATTGATCTCACAGGAAATAATATTAGAGAAATTATCACTCCCTCTGATGCTTCTGACCCAGCGTGGTCAAGTCTTTTACCTTAGAGATATTTGAGAAAAATAGCTAAATGTTTGACTTCTTGTCCTTCAAGTTGTACAAAATAATGTATTTAATCAAACCTAAGGACTTATTTATGATAAAAAATTACATTGTTACGATACTTGCTGTATTTTTGCTTGCAAGTTGTGAGACAACTGGCGGTAGCTCTGGTGATGCTGTTCCTACAAATAGTTATGCAACAGGGGAATCTTCAATGGCAGACCTTCAGAGTTATTTGCAGAACGAAATAGGTGATAGAGTTTATTTTGATACCAACAAACATAACGTAAATGCATCGGCGGCTTTTATACTAGAAGCTCAAGCAAATTGGCTTAAAGCTACTCCAGGGTTTACGGTTATTCTCGAAGGTCATTGTGATGAAAGAGGTACAAGAGACTACAACTTAGCTTTAGGTGAAAGAAGAGCTAACTCAATTAAAGAGTTCTTAATCTCTCTTGGAGTTGACGGATCAAGACTTCAAACTATAAGTTATGGTAAGGAGAGGCCTGCTGCTGAAGGAAGTACTTCAGAAGCCTGGGCTGAAAACAGAAGAGTTGTAACCATAATTGGTGAATAAGTTTTTTAGCTTTTTTTTTAAAGTTTTAATATTTAATCAAGGGCTATTATATTATAAATATAATGGTCCTTTTTTTTGATTATATTAAATTTATGAAAAATCTAGTAATTTCTTTATTCCCTATCATTTTGCTTTACAATAATACTATTTTTTCACAACAGTTAGATACTGATGAGTTTTTGGATAGACTTGATAGAGTTGAGAGGAATATCTCTGACCTCCAAAAAGGTATTATAAATGGTGTAGATAAAAATTTGACATCAGGTTATGTTTCAAGAAATGAGTCAAGATTAGATAAGCTCGAAACAGACAATCAAAAAAATTTTGGTATTCTTGAAGAGCTTGATAATAAACTTTCGGAGATAGAAAAAAAAATTGAATTAATTAATAGTGATATTTCAATAAGACTGGGAGATATTGAGAAAAATATTGAGAAAATCAGTCTTACAAGTGAAGAAAAGGTTAAAGAATTAAATTCAATTAGTCAAAGTAATACAAAATCTGAGATCATTAATGATCAAATTTCAGAAGAATATCAAAATAAGGTAAATTTTGGTGACATACAAAATTCTTATTCTAATATTGATCCAAAAGTTAAGTATGAAAATGCAATAAAACTTTTATGGTCAAACAAACTTGACGAAGCATTACAAGAGCTAGTTATATTAAAAGAAATTAAACCTGCGGATCTTATGCCAAATATCCAATATTGGTTAGGTGAAGTGTTCTATGCGAAGAAAGATTTTAACCAGGCAGTTATAGAGTTCGGAGAAGGTTTAAGGAATTATCCCGAATCAATTAAAGGTCCCGACAATATGCTAAAACTTGGTCTTTCATTTTCAAATTTGGCAAAAATAAATGAGGCTTGTAATGTTTTAATAGAATTAGAGTTAAAGTATCCGGATGCGTCAAAAGACGTTCTTCAAAGATCTATGAAGGAAAGAAAAAAAATGGAATGTCCTAAAGAATAGTTAAAATGGCTCACAAACCTATTTTTTTGGATGAATTTAGCAAGGTATTAGATAAGATCGCATTCTTTGAAAATAACCCACATATTGCAGTCTCTGTATCTGGTGGACCGGACAGTATGGCTTTATTGTGCTTATTAAACCAATGGGTAAAATTTAAATCTGGGAAATTAACGGCTTTGATTGTCGACCACCAAATTCGGAAAAAATCAAAAGATGAGTGCCTTAATGTTAAAAAATTTGCAGAAAGCAGAGAAATTAAATGTGATATTTTGACATGGGGTGAAACTAAACCTAAATCAAGATTAATGGAACTGGCGAGAAAAAAAAGATATGAATTACTTATCGATCAATGTAAAAGAAAAAAAATTCTTCATCTAATGATTGGGCATCATCTAAATGACAAGTTGGAGACGTTCTATATGAGATCTTTAAGAAAAGGAAATATTGTTGGTTTATCATCGATACCATACATTAGAGAGATAGGATATCTAAGAATTATCAGACCATTATTAAATTTTTCCAAAAAAAGACTTATTCAAACATGTAAATATTTTGACTACCAATGGTTTGAAGATCCATCAAACAAGGATGAGAGATATGAAAGAGTAAAAATAAGGAATAAAGTAAATGAGTTTAAAGGTAATAAATTAAATGAGCTAATAGAAAAAAATAATTTTTATATAAAAAAGAGAATTGTTTACGAGGAAAAAATTTCAAATTTTTTTGTGAACCATCTCAAGTTTGATTTCTTTGGAAGATTTTTTTTAAATCATTCAGCCTTTGATAAAATAAATAATGATATAAAAACAGAAGTTATAAAAAGGATTTTGATAACAAATTCTGGAAATGACTATCCTCCCAAAAAAAAAACGATAGAAATTATTTTAAAGGCAATATCAGAAAATATCTCGTTTAAGCTTACACTTAATTCAAATATCATAAAATTTCAAAAAGATTTGATTAGTTTTACAAGAGAAAGCGCCATGACTGAGAGGATAATGAAAGGAGGAATATCTGTAAATCCAGGTCAAACTATTTTATGGGATAATCGTTTCAAAGTTTCATCTTCAAAAAATAAAATTTTTTGTTCTTTAATTTCACTCAAGAATTGGAACTTCATTAAAAAAAAATTTTTCTTCAGTGAAAAAAGAAAAATTTGTTTCGAAATAATAAAAACTTTACCTCTAATAAAAATTTCCGAAACATACCTGATTCCATTTATTTCTCCCTCCTTTGAATTAGAACAAAATGGCATTGATTTTCGATTTTCTCCAAAAAGACCTATTACATCAAATAAATTTTTAATTATTAATTGAGTTTATAGAAAATAATATTATATAGTTATAAAAAGGATTATAAATTGAATAATACATTGAAAAACATAGCCGTTTGGGCACTGATAGGTTTCCTACTCTTCTTAGTTCTAGATTTTTTTCAAACTGGTAGTAAACAAAATAATACTAACAATATCTCTTACTCTCAGTTTTTATCAGAGGTAAATAGTGGCTCTGTGATCTCGGTTGAGATTAGAGGTAAAAATATTTCTGGAAAATATTCTAATGGTGGAAGTTTTGTTACATATTCCCCCGGTGATTTAAATCTTATAGATAAACTAGAGAAGAGTAATATAGAAATCATTGCTTTTCCATTGGATAAGAATTCACCAACTTTACTTGATGTTCTGATTTCATGGTTTCCAATGTTACTGTTGATTGGTGTCTGGATTTTCTTCATGAGGCAAATGCAGTCAGGAAAAGGTGGTGGAGCCATGGGATTTGGTAAGTCACGTGCAAAATTACTTAATGAAAAAAAAGAAAAAGTTACTTTCTCAGATGTGGCTGGTATTGATGAAGCTAAAGCTGAACTAGAGGAAATTGTAGAATTTTTAAAGGACCCAACAAAATTCCAAAGATTAGGTGGTAAGATACCTAAAGGTGCGTTACTAATTGGACCTCCTGGAACCGGTAAGACCCTTCTAGCTAGAGCCATAGCTGGTGAAGCTAATGTTCCTTTTTTTACAATTTCTGGTTCAGATTTTGTTGAAATGTTTGTTGGAGTTGGTGCTAGCAGAGTAAGAGATATGTTCGAGCAGGGTAAGAAAAATGCTCCATGCATTATTTTTATTGATGAAATTGATGCAGTTGGAAGACACAGAGGAGCAGGCCTTGGTGGTGGTAATGATGAAAGAGAGCAAACTTTAAATCAACTTCTTGTTGAGATGGATGGTTTTGATGCTGCAGAAGGTGTAATATTAATAGCTGCTACAAATAGACCCGACGTACTTGACCCAGCTTTGCTGAGACCAGGAAGATTTGATAGACAGGTAGTTGTCCCTAATCCTGATATCCAAGGCAGAGAAAGAATACTTAATGTTCATATAAAGAGATTACCGTTAGCACCAGACGTAGACGTCAGAGTTATAGCCAGAGGTACACCTGGTTTTTCTGGAGCTGATCTTGCAAATTTAGTAAATGAATCTGCACTTTTAGCAGCAAGAAAAAATAAAAGGCTTGTTACAATGCTGGAATTTGAAGATGCAAAAGATAAAGTTTTAATGGGTGCTGAGAGAAGATCAATGGTGATGACGCAGAAAGAAAAAGAACTAACTGCATATCATGAAGCTGGGCATGCGCTTGTTGGAGTTTTTACACCTGGAAATGACCCTCTACACAAAGTTACCATAATTCCAAGAGGAAGAGCATTAGGTGTTACTATGAACCTTCCAGAAAGAGATAGATATTCAGAGACCAAAACAGAGATGAAGGCTAAAATAGCTATGATGTTTGGGGGTAGAGTTGCAGAAGAAATAATTTTTGGAAAAGATTATATTACATCAGGTGCTTCTAATGATATTTTACAAGCAACCAATAAAGCTCGATCAATGGTAGTTGAATGGGGAATGAGTGACAAATTAGGCCCTTTGAGATATACTGAAAATGAAGAAGAAGTCTTCCTAGGTAGATCAGTCTCTCAAAGAAAAACTATGTCTGATGAAACTGCTAAAATAATTGACGAAGAGATCAGAGTTTTAATTGAAACTGCTGAAAACCATGCAAGAAAAATTTTGAAGAAAAACATGAAACATCTTCATGCCGTTGCAAATGCACTTCTGGAGTATGAAACTCTTAGCGGTCAGGACGTATCTGATTTAATCAAAGGTAAAAAAATAAAGTTAAAAAATGATAATGACGATACAAAAAAAACATCTATGCCCAAAGCTAATAAATCAAGTAGACGTTCAAAAAATATTGGTATAAATCCAGAGCCAGCTGTTGGGTCATAAAATTTAATCTAATTTTGAATACTCTATCAAAAACTTATGTAAGACCATTTTCGTTTGTAGGAATAAGAGAGGGTAAAAGACTTAACAAAAAAAAAGAAGCGTTGAGTATTGGTGGCGGTTCAAGGTATTTCAAAAACATTGAAATAATAAATAGAAATAAATGTTCAGAATATTTATCAGTAAAAGAATTCTTGGGATCTGCTGAGAAGAATGAAGGATATAAACAATCTTTAAAAAAAATTACTGAAAAGAGATATCTCTTTTCAAATAAGAATTTTTTTTTTAAAAAAAACTATTGTATTTTTGGTATCCTTAATGTTACTCCAGATAGTTTTTCAGATGGAGGAGATTTTTTTTCTCTAGATGCAGCAATTACGAAATCAATAAAAATGTATCATGATGGTGCAGACTATATCGATATAGGAGGAGAATCAACCAGACCAGGAGCAAATTTAGTAAAGGATAGTGACGAGATTTTAAGGGTCTTACCAATAATACAAAGAGTCAACAATGAAGGGATAAATATCTCACTAGATACTAGAAACTCATCAACAATGAAATTAGGAATCCTTTCTGGTGTAAAAATTATAAATGACGTTAGTGCTTTAAAAAACGATAATGAAAGTATTAAAGTTATAAAGCAGTATAATACTCCATTAATTTTGATGCATATGCCAGGAACTCCAAAAAATATGTTGGGGAAAAAATATAAAAACGTTGTTCTTGACATATACGACTTTTTAGAAGAAAGAATTGATTATTGCGTTGAAAATGGAATAAAAAGAAAAAATATAATTGTTGATCCTGGAATAGGTTTTGGAAAGGATTCAACACAAAATCTTCAAATTTTAAAAAATATATCTATCTTTCACTCTTTAGGGTGTCCTATAATGCTTGGTGTTTCTCGAAAAAGGTTTATTTCATCGATTGTAAATGAAGTTGAGCCAAAAAAAAGATTCCCTGGATCTATTGCAGTAGCAATTAATTCTTTTACTCAAGGAGTGCAAATTTTTCGAGTTCATGATGTCAGAGAAACTAAACAAGCATTGGAAATAATTGACAGACTAGAAAAAGAGTAGAATGAAGAAAAAATATTTTGGAACTGACGGAATTAGGGGGCTAGTTAATTCATACCCAATAACCTCAGATTTTTTTGTCCATTTGGCATTTTATCTTTGCGAAAATATTACTGGTTCCAAATTTAAAAAAATTATAATAGGCAAAGATACAAGAATTTCTTGCGATATGATAGAATCTTCAATGATTTCTGGTTTTTTGTCAATGGGTTTTGATTGTATTCAATTAGGAGTTGTTCCCACTCCTTTGGTATCTTTTATGACAAAAAAAAATAATGTAGATTTAGGTATTATGATTTCTGCTTCTCATAATCCATTTCATGATAATGGTATTAAAGTATTTAATAATAACGGTGATAAATTAACAGATTTAGAAGAACTCAAAATTGAAAAACTTATTGAAGAAAAATTAATACCAAACTTTTGTAAGGCTTCATTAGTTGGTAAATTAAAAAAGTATGACTCAAATTTTATAGAGTATAAAAAAAGTATCAGTAAAGTTATTCCAAAAAATATTTCATTCAAAGGTCTAAAAGTAGTACTAGATTGTGCCAATGGCGCTGCATACAAAATTGGTCCTGAAATTTTATCAGATCATGGAGTCGATTTAGTTACGCAAAATGTTAAACCTTCAGGAAAAAATATTAATCATAATTGTGGTGCACTTTATCCACAAAACTTAAAAAAAGTAATATTACAAAATAATGCTGATTTAGGAGTAGCATTTGATGGTGATGCAGATAGATTGATTATATGTGATGAGAATGGCAGTTTGATTAATGGAGATAAAATATTGGCAATAGTAAGCTCTAGTTTATCTAGACAGGGAAAACTAAAAGGTAAAGGGATTGTTGCTACTAAAATGTCAAATTTAGGATTACACGCATTTTTAGAAGATATTAATTTAAATGTTTATGAAAGCCCTGTGGGTGATAGGTATGTTATAGAAAAAATGAAGCATAAAAAGTGTAATTTAGGTGGTGAACAATCCGGACATATTATTTTTTCTGATTTGAGTTCTACGGGTGATGCAATTTTAAGTACTCTTCAAGTTTTAAGTATTCTGAAAATAGAGGGAAAAACACTTTCTCAGTTATTATCAGGTTACAAAGAAACGTACCAAAAATTAGTTAATTTAAAGTTGTATGGTGATCCAGAAAATATTATTAGAAATCAAAATTTTAAAGAAAAAGTAGAAATTTTAAAAAAATCACTTAATAAAAAGGGAAGTATTCTTATCAGAAAATCAGGTACTGAGAATTTATTAAGAGTGATGGTGCAATCACATGAGAGAAAAAAAACTGATAAAATAATTGAAAATATCAAAACTTTTATTTATGAAATTGATAAGAAATAATAATAAAATAAAAAAAATTTTATCTATAGCTGGGAGTGACAGCTCTTCTGGTGCAGGAATTCAGGCAGACATAAAAACCGTTCAATCTCTGGGTGGTTATTGTTTAACCTCAATTTCTATAGTAACTTCACAGAATAGTAAAGAAATTAGTGATATATTTATTCTTCCAACAAATATTGTTATGAATCAGATTATAACTACCCTTAAAGATTTTAAGTGTGATGCTGTAAAAATAGGAGTTATTCCTACAGTTTCTCTAGCAACAAAATTGTATGATTTTTTTAAGAATAAAGATTTGCCGATTGTCGTTGATCCGGTTTATAAATCTACATCTGGTTTAGAATTTACTAAAAAAAAAGACTTCATAAAAATACAAAAAATCTTAAATAAATTTTCTTCTATAATTTTGCCAAATCTAAAAGAAGCTGAGATACTTGCGAATATGAAAATTCTTAATATTGAAGACATGAAAATAGCATCCAAAAAAATAGTAAATGAATATAAAAACTCTATTCTACTAAAAGGATTAACGCTTAAGAATAAATCGATTTTAGATTTGCTTTATAAAAACAATAGATTTTATAGGTTTGAATATAAAAAAAATAATAAAAAAGAAATTCATGGAACTGGATGCACATTATCAACAGCAATAGCATTTTATCTTGCAAAAGGTTTTAGTGTTAGATCTTCTGTAAAATCATCAAAAAGATATATAGCTGATAATATACAAAAAACATTTGAGTTTGTTTCAGATAACAATCCAATCAAACATTAGTCTTAATATATATCTCACCTCCAGATTTTTTAAATTCTTTAGACATTTTCTTTAGGCCTTTCTTTGAATCAGCCTTTATTTCCTGGGATATTTTCATTGAACAAAATTTAGGGCCACACATGGAACAAAAGTGTGCAATTTTTGCTCCTTCAGATGGAAGAGTCTGATCATGGAAATCTTTTGCTGTTTCTGGATCAAGTGACAAATTAAATTGGTCTTTCCATCTAAACTCAAACCTGGCTTTTGAGAGCATATAATCTCTGTGATAAGCCCCTTTATTATTTTTAGCGAGGTCTGCTGCATGCGCAGCAATTTTATATGTTATTACCCCGATCCGAACATCATCTTTATCTGGTAAACCCAAATGTTCTTTGGGAGTTACATAACACAACATTGAGGTACCAAACCATCCAATCATCGCAGCACCAATAGCACTAGTTATGTGATCATAACCTGGGGCAATATCAGTGGTTAGTGGTCCCAAAGTATAAAAAGGTGCATCATTACAGAATTCTTCTTGTTTTTGCATATTTTCTTTTATTAAATGCATTGGAACGTGACCTGGGCCTTCAATCATAACTTGAACGTTTTTTTCCCATGCAATTTTTGTTAGTTCACCAAGAGTTTCTAATTCAGAAAATTGAGCATCATCATTAGCATCATTAATACTACCCGGTCTAAGGCCGTCACCAAGTGAAAAGCTGATATCGTAATACCTTAAAATTTCACACATCTCTTCGAAATTAGTATAAAGAAAATTCTCTTTATGATGAGATAAACACCACTTTGCAATAATAGATCCTCCTCTGGAGACTATACCAGTTAATCTTTCTACTGTTAATGGGATGTAATGTAATCTTACTCCTGCGTGAATTGTAAAATAATCAACACCTTGTTCGGCTTGTTCAATTAAAGTTTCTCTAAAAATATCCCAGTTCAATTCTTCTGCAATACCGTTAACTTTTTCTAAAGCTTGGTATATTGGGACAGTTCCAATTGGAACAGGAGAGTTTCTGATAATCCATTCTCTAATATTGTGTATATTTTTACCAGTAGAGAGGTCCATAACAGTATCTGCTCCCCATCTTGTAGACCATATTAGTTTTTCGACTTCTTCCTTCGTACTTGACCATACAGCTGAATTTCCAATATTTGCATTGATCTTAACTAGAAAATTTTTTCCAATAACCATGGGTTCTAACTCAGTATGATTTACATTACTGGGTATAATTGCTCTTCCATTAGCTATTTCATCACGAACAAATTCAGCGGTAACCAGATCACTTTGTTTAAATTTCTCACCAATCAGCTTTTCTCTACCCTCATTTTCACGTATCGCACAATACTCCATTTCTTCGGTAATTATACCATTCTTTGCAAAATACATTTGAGTTATTTCATTTCCATTTTCGACTTTGTATATTTTCTTTGGTTTGTTAAGGAATTCTATCCCTTGATTATTATTACTATTAAGGTATTTAAGCTTTGTTTTTAACTTTGAAACTATGCCAGTTCTTTTTGCTACCCAACTTTCTCTTATTTTTTTTAACCCTTTGTTTAAGTCGTGCTCATAATTTTTATCTGTATATAAACCTGAGGTATCATATACAATCAAAGATTTATTGTCTTTATCTTCAAGATTGATCTTCCTCATTCCAACTTTCAAACTTTTAAAATTTTTACTTTGAATATATATTTTTTCAGAGCTTGGTAGCGGTTCTGATAATTCTTTATCGACAAGCTGTTTTTTTTCTTTTGTTATTCTTTTTAACATTGATCTTACATATGTTAAGATTTAAAATGACTAAAATTATGTATGCAGATTATTTCATCATCTACATTAAAAGATAAAACTTTAAATTTTAAAATCAACAAGAAAAAAAAATGTTAAGTCTTTCACAAAATTTGTACATATTTTCTAGTCTTTTTTTTGCTTTAATGACTGTAATATTATTTGCAATCGATAAGTGGTCGATAGCTTTTAAAAGTATATTTATATTAGCAGCATTATTATTATTCTTTTCTATTTTTCCAATATATGATGATAATGGATATAATCGCCTCTCACCTTCAATCATTTTAAATGGATTTAGTAATACAAGTTTAATAAGCGTCGTATGTCTATTGATTCTTGGTCAAGGAGTTGTTCAGACAAGAGTTTTAGATAGCTTTATTTCACGTTTACTTGAACTTAGCCCTAAAAAACACGATATAATTTTTATTTTTTCTTTAATTTTTGTTCTATTTTTAAGTGCATTTTTAAACAATACTCCAGTTGTTATAATTTTTATTCCAATTTTTCAGAGTATTGCTTCAAAAGTTGGAAGTCCAATAAGTAAATATATGATGCCATTAAGTTTTGCATCTATTCTTGGAGGAATGACAACATTGATAGGATCAAGTACAAATTTATTAGTTGCAAATTCATTAAATGAATATTCAGGAATTCAGTTAAGCTTTTTTGAATTTCTTATTCCTGGAAGTATAATTGCAATAGTTGGAATAATATATATTTTGATTTTCTCTAGATATTTGCTGAAGGATAATTCACCAATGGCAAATGAATTAGTGGGTTCTTCTGGAAAACAATTTATAGCACAAATCACAATACCTAAAGATTCAATATTAATAAACCGAGATTCAAAAGCTGGAACTTTTAAAGATTTAGAAAATGTTACAATTTTGATGATTCAGAGAAAAGAACATGCAGAATTTGCACCTTATGACAATTTCGCCCTTCAGGAAGGAGACCTTCTAGTTATTGCTACATCCAGAGAATCATTAAGTGAAATACTGAGTAACGATAATAATGGTATTTCTCTGGCACAGTTAAGTGATTTGAAGAATGAAGAAATTGTTGAGAACGAAAATGAAAATAGACAGATTCTTTCTGAAGCCATGGTTACGCCATCTTCAAGTTTAGTTGGTCAAACAATTGAAAATGTAAGTTTTAGATATAGATTTGATTCAGTCGTAATTGGTCTTCAAAGAAGGTCTAGAATGATAAGAAATCGTATGACAGAAATTCCTTTAGAACCTGGTGATGTACTCTTAATTCAGGGCTCAAAAGAATCTATTAAAAATTTAAGAGCTGATAGTGACATAATGCCAATGGAATGGGCTTCAACCGAAATATACAAGAGAGACTCAGCTAATAAATCTCTTTTAATTTTTTTAGGAGTTATTTTTATTAGTGCGTTAGAGTTTTTACCTTTAGTGGTTTCTTCACTTTTAGGTGTCTTTACTATGTTATTTACCAGAATTTTAACCCTGAAACAGGCCTTTAGAGCAATAGATAAAAACTTAGTACTTTTAATTGTAACAGCATTAGCACTGGGAACAATTATTCAAATTACTGGAACTGCCACATATTTATCTGATTTTCTTTTTGATATTTTAAATACATCTTCTCCTACTGTAATTCTTACTACTTTTTTTATCTTTGTTTCTCTTGCGACTAACTTTATTTCAAATAATGCATGTGCTGTACTATTTACTCCTATTGCTCTTGATTTAGCCTCTAAAGTAAATATTGATCCCAAAATTTTTGCAATAAGTGTAATATTCGCAGTTAATACATCTTTTTTAACTCCCATGGCATACCAGACTAATTTACTTGTTATGGGGCCAGGTCATTATAAATTTATTGACTTTATAAGATTTGGATTTCCTTTAACGGTTATATGTTGGATTACTTTTGCACTTTATTTTCCTTTGTTCTATGATCTTTAATGATAAAACCTAAATTCAAAACAAAAAGTCCAAATTTTTCTTCTGGACCAACAAAAAAACCAGACTCTTGGGCCTTTAATAAGCTAGATAAATCTTTATTAAGTAGATATCACAGATCAAATTTTATTTCAGCTTATATGGATGAAATATTTTTAGAACTAAAAGATATTCTTAATATTCCAAGTGACTATAAGATTTTATTATCCCCAGGTTCTTGCTCTGGTGCAATGCAAGCAGTTATTTGGTCTCTGTTAGGAAAAAAAAAAATCACTTCAATAGTATACGATTTTTGGGGAGAAAAATGGTCAAATGAAATAAAAAAGTTAAATTATGAACAGGAGGTAAGAACCTTACTTGATGGAAGAATGCCCAAATTAGACGAAATATGTTCATCAAATGATATATTTTTTGTTTGGACTGGGACTTCAACAGGTATGTCTATAGAGAATACTTCTTGGATACCAAATAATCAAAAAGGAATAGTTGTATCAGACATAACATCGTCTGTTTTTATAAATGAGATTAAATGGAAAAAGTTAGATGCCAGTGTTTTCTCATGGCAAAAAGCTATTGGTTCAGAATCTCAACATGGTATAATAGTTTTAAGTCCAAAAGCCTTGGATAGGTTAAAAGATAATTCAGAAAAAATAGTTCCTGACATAATTGATTTAAAAAACAATGCAGAAAAAATAATCAATACCCCATCTTTACTCTGCTTTAGTGATTTTAGTTATTGCTTATCATGGTACAAAAAAATGGGAGGGCTTAGTTGGGCAAATAAACAAAGTAGAGAAAATAAATTAGTTTTGGAAAAATGGGCAGAAAATAATATTTATATAAAAAATTTTGTAATTGATAGTAAATATAGAGCTCTAAGTGTTTCTTATTTTCGTTTTAAAGGTGAAATTAGTAAAAATAAATTAGAAAAAATTTTTTCATTTTTAGAATATGAAAATATTGCTTATGATATTAGGTCATACAGAAAAGCACCTGTAGGAATAAGAATTTGGACAGGACCCACAATTTTAAAAAAAGATTTGAATACACTAACAAATTGGTTAGATTGGTGTTTTTATAAATATATTTAGAATAGTGAAAAGTAATTTACTCCCAGAGGGTTTTAGAGATAGCCTTCCAGATTTGGCAAAAAAAGAGTTTTTAATAATATCTTTATTTATTGATTTAATGAATAGAAATGGATACGAATTAGTAAAACCTCCACTATTTGAGTTTGAGAAATCACTCTTCCTGTTATCAAAAAATAAAAGAAATACAAATTCTTTTAGAGTTTTAGATCCAATTTCTCAAAAAATGATGGGTTTAAGGTCTGATATAACTTCTCAGATAGCAAGAATTGCTAGTAGTTCGTTTGAAAAAAAAGATAGACCTCTGAGATTAAGTTATTTTGGTGAAATATTAAAAGTTAAAAACTCTCAACTTAATATATCAAGGCAATTTACTCAACTCGGTGCAGAATTGATTGGGATAAACAATAATCTCTATGAAGTTGAAATTTTAAAAATAATTATTATGATATTAAAAAATTTAGATATAAAAGATTATTCTATTGTTTTTTCGATGCCATCTTTATTTTTTTCTGTTTGTGAGGATTTTAAATTAGATGAAAAAAATACCTTATTCTTAAAAGACAAATATGAAAATAAAAATTTGCTAGGAATAGAAAAAATTTCTGACAAGCTTCTAAAAGTCTCAAATATTTTAATGAACACAATAGGAGAATTTGAAGAAAACTATGAAGAGCTTAACCAATTTGATTTCCCAAAAAAAACAAAATCTGAAGTAAAGAACTTTTTAAGTTCTCTATGTGTAATAAAAGAACATATACCTGATATTAGGGTAAATGTTGATCCAATTGAAATTGACAAATTTGGTTATCATAATGGTATACTGTTTAAAATTTATTCTAAAAACTTAAATGAACTTTTTAGTGGTGGTAGATATAACGTTAATGATGAAAATTGTATAGGTTTTTCAGCCTTGGTAGAAAATCTGGTTAAGGAGTTTAATTTTGAAAAAAAAAAATATAAAAAAATCCTTGTTCCTGTTACTGAAAAAAATGTAGACAGAGTAGAGTTGTTAAGTAAAAATTTTATAATAGTAAATTACAGTGAAAAAATTAAAAAAAGTGATATGAACGACGAAGCAAAAAAAAAGAAGTGTGATTATGTTATGATGGATAATCAAATTATTAAAGTAATATAATGGCAAATGTTACAGTAATTGGCGCTCAATGGGGTGATGAAGGAAAAGGAAAAATTGTTGATTGGCTTTCTAACAAAGCAGACATTGTTGTCAGGTTTCAAGGTGGAAATAACGCAGGGCATACCATTGTAATTAAAAAAAAGAAAATTGCATTAAGTCTTTTACCATCAGGAGTACTCAGAAAAGGCAAAATTGCTATAATTGGAAATGGGGTTGTTGTTAATCCTTATGCTTTAATAAGTGAGATAAAAAAAATAAAACAGTCAGGTATTGTTATTAATTCCAAAAACCTAGTCATTTCAGAAAATGTAACTCTAATTTTAAAACTCCATAGGCAAATTGATCAAATTAGAGAAGAAAGAAAAGGTATTAACAAGATTGGAACAACTGGGAGGGGAATTGGACCAGCGTATGAAGATAAAATAGGAAGAAGAGCTATTAGACTGGGTGACCTTAAAAACGAAATATTTTTGAAGAAAAAGATTAAAAATCTTCTTGATTTTCATAATATAAATTTGTCGGGTTTGGGTGTAAAACAACTAAAAGTTTCTGAAATATTTTCTGAACTAATAAAAGTAAGATCTAAAATCCTTAAATATTCTAAAAGAATCTCCCCGATTTTAATAAATGCAAGAACTGAAAGTAAAAAAATATTATTCGAGGGTGCACAAGGTGTTTTACTTGATATTGATCACGGAACGTATCCATATGTAACTTCATCTAATACAGTTTCTGGTGCTGCATCAATTGGCTCAGGCGTATCTGTGAAACAAATAGGTTTTGTACTTGCAATTGTTAAAGCATATACGACAAGAGTTGGCAGTGGTCCATTTCCAAGTGAACAAGATAATGCTATTGGAAATAAACTTGGTGAGATTGGTAATGAATTTGGAACTGTTACAGGAAGAAAAAGAAGGTGTGGCTGGTTTGACTCTGTTCTGACCAGATTTTCTTTGGAAGTTTCAGGTGCAGATGGAATAGCATTAACTAAACTTGATGTTTTGGATGATTTTGATGAAATTAAAATTTGTATAGGATATAAACTTTTTGGTAAAAAGATTAATTACTTTCCAAACTCTGAGTATGAACAAGAAAATATAAAACCTATTTTTGAGACTCATAAAGGTTGGAAAGAGAGCACTAGGGGAGCTAGAACATGGTCTCAGTTGCCTGCGCTAGCTATTAAATATGTCAGAAGGTTAGAGGAGCTAACCAAAACTCAAGTAATAATACTTTCAACAAGTCCACAACGAGACGACACTATCTTAGTCAAAGACCCTTTTATTAACTGAGTTTGTAGATTTATAGCTTATATTTTTTACTACTTTTCTTATTTTTTCAAAAGCTCTTACCTCAACCTGTCTTACTCTTTCTCTTGAAATTCCGTAGAATTTGCTTAGTTCTTCTAAGGTCAGCGGGTCATCAGACAATCTTCTTTTAACAAGGATCTGTCTTTCTCTGTCATCCAGATTTTCTAGAGCAATATTAAGCATTTTTTTTCTTTTTAATAACTCATCGTTATTTATGATTTTACTTTCATGAGAGTCACTATCATCAATCAACCAATTAATCCATTCACCACTATTATCTGCCGATAATGGAGAATTTAATGAATGATCGTGCCCTGACATCCTTCTGTTCATATCAATTACATCAATTTCAGAAACATCCAGTCTATCTGCAATTTCAGTCACAAGTTCGGGTTGTAAGTCACCTTCATCAAGTGCTTTTAACTTACCTTTAAGAGATCGTAAATTAAAAAATAGCTTTTTTTGAGCAGCAGTTGTTCCAATTTTTACTAATGACCAAGAGTGCAAAATATATTCTTGTATCGAAGCTCTAATCCACCACATAGCATATGTAGATAGTCTGAATCCTTTTGATGGGTCAAATCTTTCTAAGGACTGAATCATCCCAACATTTCCTTCAGAAATAAGCTCATTCAAAGGAAGTCCATAACCTCTGAATCCCATAGCAATCTTTACTACCAATCTCAAATGTGAGTTAACTAGTTTATGAGCAGACTCGTTATTTCTATTTTTAACCCAATCCTCAGCTAGTGATATCTCTTCTTTTAAAGAAAGCATTGGAAACTTTCTTATTTCTCTTAAGAATTTTGAAAGACCATTTTCTTCCAAATTTTTTGTGATGCTCTTGGATATTTTATTTAGCATGATGTATTATTAAATATTTTATTATAATGTCAAGTTTAATTAGAATTGATCCAAATTATACAAAAAAATATATATATTTAAGTAGTATTTTGTTTTAAGTTATCAAGTATATTTATAACTTTTTTAAAATCAAGAGGATCTTCTGAAGAAAAAAATAAATTCTTCCCTTTCGTAGGATGAATAAAACCTAGTGTTTTGGCATGTAAGGCGTGCCTATTTTTTTTAATCCAATCATTTTGGATAGTGAATAATAATTTTTGACTTAAATCATGACTAATATTTTTTTTTTTACCATAAGTATTGTCACCCAATAAATAATTTCCTATAGAATTCATGTGTACTCGAATTTGATGCGTTCTACCAGTTTGTAGCTTACATTTTATATAATTTAAGTAATATTTCTTGTTGAGTTGATATTCTTTTTCTAGCTCATAAGAAGTCACACTATTTTTTCCTTCTTCTTTGTTATAAGAAATAGACATCAATTTTCTATTTTTTTTTGATCTACAAATATTAGTATTTATTATGCCCTTTATTTTTTTTAATTTATTCCATACTATTGCTCTGTATTCTCTCAAAATTATTCTCTCTTTAAATTGTCGAGATAAATTTCTATGACTTGCATCATTTTTAGCAATAACTATTAAACCGCTCGTCATTTTGTCAAGTCTATGAACTATTCCTGGTCTTTCTACTCCTCCAATACCAGATAAACTTTTACCACAATGATACAATAATGCATTTACAAGGGTGTTTTCATAGTTCCCAAAAGCAGGATGTACAACCATTCCAGCACTTTTATCAATAACTACCAGGTCTATATCTTCATAAACTATGTTTAAATCTATATTTTGCGACTTTATTTCCATTTTTTTATTTAATGGGATCTTAATATTTATTTCACCCTCAATTTTCAATTTCAAAGACTGATCTCTTATTATTTTTGAGTTATATATGACATTTCCATCTAGAATTAGATTTTGGATTCTATTTCTTGAGAGATCAGGTAATTTTTCTGATAATACTGAGTCTATTCTTTTCCCTGTATCCTTGTTATTAATATAAACATTGATATTATTATCCAATGATCAAATCCTTAAAAAATATAGTTATAATATTAGCTTTTTTAATTTTCTTTTTAACTGTATTTATATTTTTTACTTTATACTCTAGATTAAATCAAAAACCTACTGTTG
>JAOOJU010000013.1 GCA_028407765.1 Rickettsiales bacterium | reverse complement strand
AATATTTTAAATGATATTTTAGAATATGAACTTGCTGGAGTCGTTAAATATACTCACTTCGCTTTAATGGTTGCTGGTCCAAATAGGATTACCCTAGATAACTTTTTTAAATCTCAGGCAACTGAGTCTCTTGAACATGCACTTCAAGCAGGGGAACTATTGACTGGATTAGGAGGACATCCTTCACAAAAAATTCCGAATATAAAGGAAACCAATCAACATTTAGTTAATAATCTTTTAGAAGAAAGTTTATCTCATGAAAATGAGGCTGTTAAATTGTATCAGAATCTTTTGGAAGAGTCACAAGATAAAAGCCTATATATAGAAGAATATGCCAGAGAAATGATTAAGACTGAGGAAATGCATAGTTTAGAAGTAAAAAAAATGTTAAGGGATTATAGATAATACTATTAAATGAATTTTTCTTTTCCTTTTCTTATTTCATTTTTTCTTCTTATTTCATTTTTTCAGCCAGATTTTTTATCTGAATTAAAGAATTATGTCCCGATTTTCCTAGGTTTAATTATGTTTGGGATGGGAATGACAATAGAGTCAGATGATATAAAAAGGGTTTTAATAAACCCTCTATGGTTATTTGTAGGTTTATTTCTTCAATTTACTGTTATGCCTATTTTAGCTTTTTTGTTATCATTAAGCTTTAATTTAGATAAGGAGTTATTTTTAGGTCTAATTGTTTTAGGAAGTTGCCCGGGTGGGACTGCATCCAATGTTATCGCATATTTAGCGAAAGCTAACCTTCCACTTTCAATCACTATGACGCTTATTTCCACAATTTTATCTGTTCTGCTGACTCCAATTTGGATTTTTTTTCTTGCTGATGAGTCAATACAAATAGATGTCCGAAATTTGATCGTTTCAACTTTTTGGATTGTTGTTTTTCCACTTTTAGATGGTATTTTATTAAGACGATTTTTTAAAAAAAAAATTAAAAAAATTTTAAAAATTTTTCCAAAAATTTCAGAGATATTTATTGCTTTGATAGTAGGTATCATATTTTCATTAAACAATGAGCTTTTTGAAAAAATTAGTTCTGCTTTATTGATTGTTATTTTTTTGCATAATGTATTAGGCCTTTTTATTGGTTACTATGTCAGTTCTATTTTAAAATTTCCTGATGAAGTCAAAAAAACCATTGCAATAGAGGTTGGAATGCAAAATTCGGGATTAGGAATGACTCTTTCAATAATTCATTTTAATAAGATTGTTGCATTGCCCTCAGCCATATTTAGTCTCTGGCATAACTTGTCGGCAATTATGTTAATTTTATTATGGTCAAAAAAAGTTCGCTTAAATGACTAATTTTTATATGTCTTTTGGTGTATAAGATCAATTATGAATGATTATATTTCAATTATATTAGAATCTTTTAGATTAATTTTGAAATTTGATAATGAACTATTTGAGATAATAACTCTATCACTTAGAATTTCTTTAATAGCTTTATTTATTTCAACATTCATATCTTTTCCGTTAGCAGCATTATTTGCAGTAACAAGTTTCTGTGGAAAAAATTTTTTAATTTTAATCTCCAACTCGTTAATGGGACTTCCACCTGTTCTGGTTGGCCTGGTTTTATACATTGTTTTTTCCTCCTCAGGACCCTTGGGGTACCTAGAAATTCTCTATACCCCCACAATAATGATTATTGCCCAAGTAATATTGATTTTTCCAATTATTTTTTCATTAAGCTATCAAGTTCTAAGTGATATCCTAGACGAATACGATGAACTTTTGAAATCATTAAAGGCTGATATTTGGCAAAAAATAATTACTATAACATGGGATGCTCGTTATTCATTATTGACTTGTATCTTAGCAGGTTTAGGAAGGGCAATGTCAGAGGTAGGCGCAATAATTATAGTAGGAGGAAATATCGCTCATTTAACCAGGGTTATGACAACTTCAATTGCTTTAGAAACTTCAAAAGGTAATTTAGAATTGGCTATATCATTAGGAATTATATTAATTTTAATATCAATGTTTCTTAACTCCATAGTTTATAGTTTAAAACTTATTTCAAAAAAATATTCGTATGATTGAGGATTTCTTTAAATCACTTTATTTGAGTGATAAAAAACCATTGAGTTTAAGATTTGAAAATATTAAGGTTAGCTTTAATGCAAGTGATCTTTTTAAGTCATTATCTTTCAAAATTAATTCAAAAGGTATCAGCTTATTTATGGGACCAAATGGAGCAGGTAAAACTGTTTGCTTAAAACTAATTGCTGATTTACTGAAACCTGATTCAGGTAGAATCTTTTACAATAAAAAAATAAGAATTGGATATGTTGCGCAAAAAACAGTCCTTCTAAGGAGGAGTGTCTATGATAATTTACTATATGCTTTAAAGATAAGTAATTTTCAAAAGGATAAGATAAAAGAAATGATAAATAATGCATTAATTATTTCAAATTTGAATGAGTATAAATATTTTTCAGCTAGAACTCTTTCTATTGGACAGCAACAATTATTGGCAATAATGAGGGCATTGATAATTAAACCTAACTTGCTATTATTAGATGAACCTTGCAGTAATCTTGATCCCCAATCAACTAAAATCATAGAAAAGATTTTAGGAAAAGTAAGTTCCATTGGAGTAAAAGTAATTCTTGTTACACATGATGTTTTGCAAGCTAAGAGAATAGCTAATGAAATTTTATTTATCTATCATGGTAAAATTATAGAGCAAACAAGTAAAAAAAATTTTTTTTCTTCACCAAAAACAATAATAGCTAATAATTATCTCAAAGGTATGTTATTAAAATAAATTTTCTAAAACTCAATCTAAGGTTAATATGAACTTTAATGGTAAATACTGCACTGTATTATGTATTTTATGTTTTTTTTTAATGGCACAGAAAAGTGATAAATTCATAATTATTCAATCGACTACCTCTACAAGAGATTCTGGTTTTTATGATTATATAATTGAAAAATTTAAGAATTATCATCCAATTGATATTAGAGTAATAGCAGTTGGAACTGGTCAAGCACTAAGAAATGCAAAAAAATGTGATGCTGATATTTTGTTAGTTCATCATAAACCATCAGAGGATGAGTTCGTTAGAAAAGGTTACGGATTATATAGAAAACAAATAATGTATAATGATTATGTATTAGTTGGTCCCAAAAATGATCCCGCAAATATAAAACAGTTGAACAATATTAAAGGTGCATTAAAAAGAATTTATCAAACGAAATCTTTTTTTGTGACAAGAGGTGATGAAAGTGGGACAGATAAAAAAGAAAAGTCTTTGTGGAGGTCTGTAAGGCTGACTGTAGATTCTAAAAAAAATAATTGGTATCTTGAATCAGGTTCAGGAATGGGTTCATCATTAAATATAGCAGTAAATAAAAATGCATATATTTTAACTGATAGGTCAACATGGATTAGTTTTGGAAATAAAAAAGGACATATTGTCTTAGTTGAAAATGAACCATCACTGTTCAATTATTATGGTATTATTCCGATTAGTCCTTTAAAATGTCCAAAATCAAAGTTAAAAGAGTCCGAGACTTTTATTAATTGGTTGCTTTCAAAAGAGGGAAAAGAGTATATTAATTCTTTCAAAAAAGACGGAAAACAATTATTTTTTAGCAGCCCAAGGGAGTACTAATTTAGTTTTTTTACTTCAACTAAATTATCTGAAAATGTAGGTGCATGTCCCATATTAGCAAACTCAGCAGAGCTGATACTGTTTACCGTTCCATTGATATTATTTTGTCTCCAATATCCTAAAGATGATACAATTATACCAGGATTAACGTCTTCTGTTATTTTTGTAACTCCCTCAAATGAACCTCTATCGTTAAAGACTTTCACTTGAGAACCTTCAATTATGTTTCTTTTTTCAGCATCTTTTTTATTCATCATTACAAATTGTTCTCCTTGAACTCTTATTTTACTTTCCATATTTGCATAAGATGAATTAAGGAATGCGTGACTTTTAGGGGAAATAATATTTAATGGATATTTCTCAGCCAAATCTGGACTTGTATTCAATGACTCTCTTGGTGGAACATAGTCGGGTAGTTCGGGAAGTTTTTCTCCGGGTTGTGAACCTTCATACATTTGTCTGAACGGCCCAGCAATAAAATTACCTACATCTTTTAATAAAAATTCACATTTACCTGAAGCTGTTGGAAAATTACCTTCTTTATGAGGCGCTCTGTTATCTTTTGTTCCGACATTAAGTCTTGCAAAACCATTATTTCTTAAATAGTTTAGGTCAATCCCTTCGCAAGCTGGAGCACTCCAATCAATATAATTTTCCAAACATTTCGTGTCGGACCAACTAAATTGTTCATCCTTGTAACCCATGCTTTTTGCCAGCCTTCTAAATATCTCGTAATTAGATAATGCTTCTCCAGGAGCATCTATGCTTTTCTGATTATAGGTTAAGTATAAATGTCCCCATGATAATATTATATCTTCATGTTCTGCTCCCATTGAAGCAGGAAGAAGGATATCCGCATACATGGCAGTATCTGAAATAAAATGTTCAGCAGATACAACAAAAATATCATCTCTCATGAGACCTGAAACTATCTTTTCAGTTTCAGGCGCTTGAGTTACTGGGTTAGCATTCCAACACATGAATGATTTGACTGGTATATCTTTATGTATTTCTCCTGTTAAAACTCTACCAATTTGTAAAGCATTTATTACTCTTGTATTATCTGGCACCCAATCAGGTCTGCAGATAATATCAAATTTATAGGGATGTTCCCATACTGGGAATTGGGTTATTCCTCCCCCTACATGTTTCCATGCTCCTGTTAGTGCAGGTATACATGTCACAGCTCTTATTGTTTGCCCGCCTCCATGATGTCTTTCTAAAGCGACTCCAATTCTAATTGCAGAAGGTTGTGAGGTTGCTAGTTCCTCTGCCAATTGCTTGATATCATCTTCTGATACTCCAGTAATCTTAGATGCCCAAGCAGGAGTCTTAGCTTTTGAATGCTCCTTTAATTCTTTAAACCCATTTGTATATTTTTGAATATAATCATTATCTATCAGATCATTATCTATGATAGAATTGATTAAAGCCATAGCTAATGCACCATCAGTTCCAGGTTTCGGCATAATATGCCAATCTGCTAATTTAGCAGTTCTAGATTTGTAAGAATCTATTACAACGACTTTCGCTCCATTTTTTTGCGCATCTTGAACAATTGCCCAGTGATGTAAGTTTGTACTTACACTATTACATGCCCAAATTACAATATATTTGGAATGTATATAACTCTCAGGGTCTACTCCTGCTGTTGGTCCAACGGTCGTCAACCAGGCTGTACAAGAACCTTCCCCACAAAAAGTTCTTTCTGTGACAGTCGCACCCATTCTATTAAAAAAAGAATCTCCTCCATTCAGCCCATGAACTAGACCTTGATTTCCTAGATAACTGTATGGAACGATTGCCTGCGGTCCATCTTCTTTAATAATATTCTTCCATTTTGTAGTTATTGTCTCAATTGCTTCATTCCAGGTAATTCTTTCAAATTCACCTTTTCCTTTTTCACCAACTCTTTTCATTGGATATTGAATTCTATCAGGATGGTAATGTCTTTTTTCATAGTCTTTCACTTTAACGCAAAGTGTACCTCTAGTCATAGGATGATCTTTATTTCCTTTGACACTTATAAGTTTATTATTTTCTACTTCGTAGACCATTGCACAAGTATCAGGACAGTCATGTGGACATGCCCCGAATGTAAGTTTTGACTTTACATCATCCATAATTTATCTCCCATATATAATTACATTATGTATTCAATAAAAAAATAGTTCAAGCTTTATGTAAAATTATGTTTTTGATGTTTAAACTTATTTGAAAAAAGGATTTTCAAATCTCTACTTCAATTTCCCCAGAAATACTTTCTTCAATATCTAAGTCCTGAATTTTCAGGCTTATATTTACCCTAATATTTTTTGAAGACACAATTAAACCTGAATTAACTGCATCTCTGATGCTTGTTTCTATAATTCTTTGAGAGTTGACTCCAACATTTTTTAGTAACTTCCTTGTTGAAATATTTAATTTTTCTTCATTCATATAAATCCCTTTTTTAATTATTAATGTTAATAAGTAAGTATAAATCAAATAAAGGGTTTTCAAAAGCAAACTAAATGATTAATACGAATTGGTAGTTTAATTCCAAACTTTTCACCTATTTTATGTTGATGATGATGATGAGAGTGAACAAAAACTGGAATTAACTCATTTTGTTGCGTTCTTAATGTATAGATAAAATTTGTTCCACGGAACTTTCTATCAACAATTTCTAATTTTAGCCTACTTCGATCGTCATGTTCCAGATCATCAGGTTGGATAAGAAGTTTTACATTTTTTCCTACCTTTTGTTTCTTGACGAAGTTTCCTTTTATTATTCCTAAGTTTTTATGAGTTAATTCATTATTATTGATAATTTTGGCTGTGACAAGTATTCCTCTTTTCAGGAAATTAACTACATCTATTGATTTTGGGTAATGATATATATTATAGGGTATATCAAATTGTTTTAAAGAATCACCTATTATTATACCACATTTATCGCCGAGATAAAAAGCTTCATATGAATCGTGAGTAACTATGATAGTAGAAATAGCAGATTTTTTTATTATTTCTTTAATTTTAATTTGTAATTCATCTTTCAGTATTTGATCTATATTAGAGAAGGGTTCATCTAGTAAAAGTAAATCTGGGTTTGATATTAGTGATCTTGCTAAAGATACTCTTTGAGCTTCTCCAGAACTAATTTCATGAGGATATTTATTTTCTAATCCAGAAAGGTGAAATATCTTTATGAGTTCCTTTGTGGTATAAATGAACTTTTTAGGAGTTTTTCTCTCTAAACCAAGATTTAAATTTTGTTCTACTGTTTTATGAGGAAAGAGAGAGTTTTCCTGAAACGACATTGCAATATTTCTTTTTTGAGGCTCAAGTTTATAATTACTAGTAGAAATTATTTTTTTATTTAGAATAATTTGACCATCATGAAGATCGTTCAATCCGGCAATAGTTCTTAGAATAGTTGTTTTACCAACTCCCGATGGTCCAAGTAAGCATATTATTTCTCCCTTTTTATCGATATTAAATGATACATTTTTAATTATTTTTGCCTTATTAGCAATAAAAGTTGCATCTTTAAGTTCCAAATAAGAGTTCATAATCTAGCTTTCTTCCTCGGAAAAAAAATATTTAGATGATACAAGAATAAATATGGATGACCAAGTAATTAAACATAAGGATGGAAAAGCCGCAGCCTCCAATAGGTCTTGAGAAGCATATGAGTATGCAGTCGTTGCGAATGTTTCAAAGTTAAAAGGTCTTAGAATCAGAGTTATGGGTAGTTCCTTAATTATTTCAATTGCAATTAATATTACAATCAGAAAGCAACTTTTCTTGAGGAAAGGAAAATGAATATTACGAAAAATTTTAAATTTTGTATAACCCAACAGATAGGCATTTTCATCAATTGATTTATTTATTTTAAGGTAGTTAGATTTGATAGAATTGAAAGAAAGAGAATAAAATCTCACAAAATAAGCTAAAAATAAACCTCCAACTGAACCTATGAAGTATGATTTTATATTAAAACCTGTTAAATCACTAAACCATGAGAAAAACGACATAAATGCTAATGCTGAAATTACTCCCGGCATTGCATAGCCAGAAATAGAAAAAGTATTTAAAAGATCAATTATTTTACTGTTTGTTATCCTATTGCTAAAGTTACTGAGGAATGAAAAAAATAGTAAAATACTGCTTGATATAATAACTAGATAAATAGTATTTAAATTTAAAGAAAGAAAATTAATATTAAAAATATAATCTGGAAACTTAAATGTCCAATAAAGCATCTGTAAAACAGGAAATAGAAAGCTCAAAAAAAATAAAGTAAAACAAAATAAAAAGGCAAGTTTAGATTTCGCTCCTTTAAGCTTAATAACTTTCATTGTTCTTAACGAATCCAATGAAGAGTTGTGGTATCTAGCCTTCTTTCTGGAGAGGTTCTCTATGACAAACAGAAAAAAAATAAATACTATTAAAATGAATGCTAGCCTGAAAGCTAACGCAAGATCATCGAAGCTTATCCATGCATTATAAATTCCTGTCGTTAGAGTATTTACACTGAAAAAAGAAACTGCACCAAAATCTGATAATGTTTCCATTGCAACTAAAGAAAGAGCTGCAATAATTGAGGGTCGTGAAGTCGGAAGAATAACTTTTGTAAAAATTTTTTGTTTTGAAAAACCAAGATTTTTTCCAACATCCAGAAGATTTTGAGATTGATAATAAAAACTTGCTCTTGTCAGAATATAAACGTATCCAAACAATGAAAAAGATAAAGAAATAATTGAACCTGATAATCCATCAAATTTTGGGATAATTTTATGATACTCATTTTCACCAAATATTTTAAATAAAATAGAGTAAGCAGTCCCATAATTTTCAAAAAATGCTGTTATAGAGTAAGCATAAATATAAGCAGGCACAGCGAAGGACAAAATAAGTGACCATTTAAAGAAATTTGAAAATGGAAAACTGTAAAAGGAAACTAAATAGGAGGATATAAAACCAAGAATAAATGTAAGAAATAAAACACATAATAGAATTATTAATGAATTAGTAATATACTCGGTAAAGAAAGTATTCAATAGAATAGAAAAATATTCAGATGTGCTATCAAAAAAACCTGATAAAACTGTAAACATTGGTATAGCTACAATAATAAAAATAATTATTGAACTTACATAAAAAGGAAAGTAATTTTTTTTAGCAAAAGACACAGATCGTTTCTACTTCCAACCTGCTTGAGTCATGATTTTTAATGCGTTTGCTTGATGTTTTCCAAAAGAAGAAACATTAGTTTTATCTTGTTTAAAACTAAGGCCCATCTTTTTTATTAATTCATGAGGTTCCACACCTTTTATTATAGGGTATTCAAAAGTATTGTTAACAATATGTTTTTGTGCTTTTGTTGATAAAAAAAACTCAAGTAGTTCGATCGCATTATTTTTATTTTTTGCGTTTTTAAGTACACCAGCACCACTAATATTAATATGAGCTCCTCTTTCATTTTGGTTAGGAAAAAGAGGTTTTAGTTTTTCGGCAGCTCTTTTTTGTTCTTTACCTTTTTTTCCCGATAACATTAGTGCGTAGTAATATGTATTTGCAACTGCAATCTCACCATCACCTGAAGCTACACTTAGTATTTGAGCTCTATCATTCCCTTTGGGATTTCGTGACATATTTTTGACTAAACCTAAAGCCCATTCTCTTGTTTTTTCGATTCCATTGTTTTCAATTAATGATGCAACTAAAGATTGATTATATATATTATTTGATGCTCTAATTAAAATCTTCTTGTTCCATTTTGGATTTGCTAGATCTTCGTATGTTATATCCTTGATTTTATCAATCGAGGTTCTATTTGGATCGTAATAAAAAATTCTTGCTCTTTTTGTAATCGCAAACCACTTATCTGTTCTCAAATGAGAAGGGATTTTTGTCTCTAATATCTTAGAGTTTATATTTTGTAGAAGTCCTTTTTCACTGATGCTGTGTAATCTTCCTGCGTCAGCAACAATATATAAATCTGCCTTACAATCCTTACCTTCTTCTTCTATTCTCTTTTCAAGAGCTTTAGCATTTCCAGAGACAACATTGACTTTAATTCCAGTTTTATCTGTAAAAAATTTATATAATTCTATATCTGAATCGTAATGACGAGCACTATAAATATTTATTTCATTACACTTAACATCATTAAAAAAAACAAACAAAAAAATAATTAATAAAAAAATTTTAGATTTCATTTTAGTTCCTTTTTTTTTTGATAAGTAGTAAAGGTTTTAACACAGTGAAATTAATTTTCAATGTTATCTATAATAATAATTAATTGCAATAAGCTTTAGTTTCGTTTGTAAAAAAAAAGGGGAACATAGTTCCCCTTTTAATTAAATAGTTATTTAATTTTAAAAAAATATTATTTAATATTTATGGTCTTAGGCTTCCTGTGTTCAGGAATAATTCTTTCCAGTCTGATAAATAACATACCATCTTTCATTTCAGCATTCTTGACATGCACTTCATCAGAAAGTGTAAATTTTCTTAAAAAATTTTTATTGGATATGCCTTTATGAATAATCGAAGAATCAATTGTTTCATCGTCTTTGGTAGAAGTTATTGATAACTCACCTTCCTTTAATTCAACATTGATATCTTTCTTATTGTAGCCCGCCAAAGCCATTTCAATTGTATAATTGTATTCATCATTTTTTGAAATATTGTATGGTGGAAAGCCAAATGAGTTATTTTCCAAACCGTATAATTTATCAAATAATTGATCAAAGCCAACAGTAAATGGCATTAGTCTATTTCTATCAAGTGTAGTTATATTATTTTGCATTTTTATCTCCTTATAAAGCAAGATTAATATTATCATCCCAAAAGTAGGCAATGATATTTATAATATAATGACAATATGTCATAATGTCAATATGTCACTGCAATTTATTTGCCAAAATTAAAATTCCCAGTAATTTCTTTTACATCATAAACTTTTTGATAGATTCTATAATTAGCCATTACCTTTTTAACATAATTTCTAGTCTCTGATATAGGAATTGACTCTATCCAATCAAGGTAATCAATATCATTTTTTCTGGGATCTCCATATCTTTTCAACCAAATCCTTACTCTTCCTGGTCCACCGTTATAACCTGCTAATGCCAATGGGATGGAATTATCAAATTCTTTTAAGAGTTGTTTGATATATGTAGTACCTAGTAAAATGTTATACTCTGCATTAGTTCGTAAAGCTTTTCTGTAATACTTGATTTTCAGTGAATTAGCTACCCTTTGGGCAGTATAAGGCATTAACTGCATTAAACCTCTCGCTCCAGCATGACTATAAGCATCCAATTTAAAAGCACTTTCTTGAAGAATTATTGAATGAATTAAAGCTAAATCATTTTTTTTATAAAATTTTTCAGGTACGCGGTTATTAATTTTAGGATAAGAGTAGTTAATAGAATTAAATGACTGATTTTTGACAAGTTTGATTAAAAAATTTTTATTATCTAACTCTAAGGCAATATTATATATGAAATTTTTTTCTTCTTTTGTCTCAGCTATTTCTAGTGCTTTTTTTAAAAATGGAAACAATCTTTTGGATTCCTTAGCCTCAAGTAGAAAATTAATTATATCGAATATATGATCACATCGGTCAGGTCTTCGAGCAATAACTTCGTTTGAATCAATATTAAATTCTCCTAATTTTAAGGAAGCATTTTGTCCGTAAAAAGAATAATCATAATTCGAAGATACAGTATACCATTTTCTTGAATTTTCTTTTGGTTTATTTGAAGATTCAATTGCTCTAGCTAACCAAAATGATGCTTTAGATTTACTACTGGGATGAGAAACATTATTATATAAAACTCCAAAGTGATTAGCAGCTATTTCTGGCTTGTTTAAAAATGTAAGTGCAACCCAACCAGACAACCATTCAGCTTCAGCTCCAGATATGGTGTTAATAGGTATACTGTGATTTGATAATAATTTATATGCTCTATTGTACTTTTTTTTATTTATTAAGCGTCGAATCACAACTCTAGCATTGATCCACCAATTTCTGTAATTTTCAATATTTTGAGGTGGATTGAGTAAAAATTCTTCTGCAGTCTCAAGTTTTGCTTTTCTTCTCCACCGCATTCTTTCATATATTAACCCTGGATCATCTTTGAGGTATTTAGGAACTTTATTAATTAATGAGGATACATTTCCCGCTCTTGAGCTAAGTGCTAACCTCGCATCTCCAAGTTTTCGATAATCTCCCTTGATTCTTAAAAGAGTTCTTTTTGCAGATACAGTCTTTCCTTCCCACATTAGTCTATCAAAACGCTTCCAATTATCTTCATTCGTCCAATATCTACTATACTTTTTTATGAAATATCTTTGTTGCTTGTATGTAAGATTCTTAGTAATCCATATATCACGTATCATTTGAATATTATTTTGAGTAAAACCACTGAGAAGTTTGTGTTCAAGATAATCAATTGAACCTTTGACGGTAATGGGTTCATTTGTTGAGTACCATTCTAATACCTCTCTTGAGTTAGTTGAGATTGAAATAGATAACTCAATTTTTTTTTTTATTTCAGTTTCCTTGGGCCAATTTGGATTTTTTTTTAAAAAATTTTTTAAATAACTAAAGCTGTGTTTACTTCCTGGTCTAGTTATGTCCAGCCATTCAACATATGTCAGAATATTATTAATTCCGTAGTCATATGCTATAGATTTTGCAATTTGCCAATTTTGTTTCTTAATCTCTGAGAATAAATCGTTATATTTTTTTGTACGGATTTCAGGCTTTGGTATTACTTTTGGAATATCGGTTGAAGCAACTAATTCTGGAATCAAAAAAAGTATAAAAAAAAAAAACTTGAAAGAAAGAGATTTTAAAAGCATAAGTTCATATATTATTTCTAGAAATTTTTTAGGCAAGATTTTTTAAAATAATTTTTATTTGATGTATTTTTTATTTATACTAAACAAAGATAAGGATTAATAGTGTTTAAAGGTTCTATTCCCGCTGTCATAACTCCATTTGATAAAAATAAATCTATAGATTTTGATACATTAAATATTCATATAGATTTTCTGATAACTGAGGAGTCTCATGGTTTAGTTTCTTGTGGAACTACAGGTGAATCTCCAACTTTAGATCACGAGGAACATAAGAAAATAACCGAAGCTATTATAAAAAGATCAAATAAAAAAGTACCTGTTATGGCAGGTTGCGGTTCTAATTCAACCAAAGAATCGATAGAACTTGTTAAGCATGCAAAAAGTCAAGGAGCAGATGCATCACTTATTGTTTCACCTTATTATAATAAACCTTCTCAAGAGGGTTTATTTCAACATTTTAAAGAAATTGCAAATTGTGTCCCAAGCCTTCCAATATATCTTTACAATATTCCAGGTAGGTCTGTGGTTAATATAGATTCAGATACGATGAAGAAACTTTCAAAAATTGAAAATATTGTTGGCGTAAAAGATGCTACATCTGACTTAAGTGTTCCTCTTGAAACAATATTAAAATGTGGAAACGAATTTATTCAATTATCTGGGGAAGATGCTACTTTCTTATCTTTCCTCATAAGTGGTGGCAAAGGATGTATTTCAGTATCTGCAAATGTAATTCCTAAATTATGTTCAAGAATATATTCTTTGTGGAATCAAGGAAAAATTAAAGAAGCAATGGAAATCAATGAATTTATTTATCCATTAAACAAGGTCCTTTTTGTTGAAAGTAGTCCCTCGCCCGTGAAGTATGCTTTATCTTTGATGAAAAGATGTGAAAATAATTTAAGATCACCTATGGTTAGTATAAGTGAAGAAAACAAAATTTTAATTAAAGATGTGATGAAAGCATTGGAGTTGATCAACTAGTTATTTGAAACTATGTCAGCTGTAAAAAAAAAAACTAAGCCTGCTGTTGAAAATAGAAGAGCAAAATTTAATTATTTAATTGAAGAAGTGATTGAAGCAGGGATTGTTCTCAACGGACAAGAAATAAGATCTATCAGGAAAGGTAAGGTTTCATTAGAAAATTCATTTGCTGCTGAAAAAGATAATAACATATGGATATACAATACTCACATAAATATAGAAAAAAATAATAATTTAGGAAAAGATGAAGTCAACCCATTGAGGCCGAGGAAGTTACTTTTAAAACGCAAAGAAATAAATAAATTAAAAACTAAATTGAATATTAATGGTTTTACACTGATACCTTTAAATATTCATTATAATAATAAGGGATTTGCCAAGGTTGATATCGGTTTATCAAAAGGAAGGAAGAAAGAAGATAAAAGGGAATATAAAAAAGAACAAGATTGGAAAAGAGAACAAGATAGAATTATTTCAAGAAACCTTAAATAAAATATAAGTTATGATATTTATCGGAATAGGTTCAAATCTTGCTTCAAAAATTCATGGTAGTCCAATGAAGATTTGCTTAGAGGCAGTTAAAATTCTTAAAAGAGAAATTTTAATTGAGAGTATGTCACCATGGTATGAAAGTGAACCAGTTCCAAAATCAGATCAGCCATGGTATATAAATGGGGTATTAAATATAAAAACTAGACTTAACCCATTGGATATATTAAAATTATTATTAAAAATAGAAAGTGATTTTGGTAGAGTAAGAGAAAAAAAAAATGAATCACGTGTATTAGATTTAGATCTACTAAGTTTTAAAAATAGAGTAATTTGTACAGATCAATTAATTGTGCCACATCCACGAATGCATCTGAGGAGCTTTGTTATGAGACCTATTGTAGATATTAATCCAGATTGGATTCATCCGAAATTAAAAATAAATGCGAGAGATATAATAAGAAGTATAAAAAAAAAACAAGGAATAGAAAAAATAAAAAAAATTGATTGATAATTAATTTTTTTTATTTATAAATATTTTATGGCCAGAGTTACTACAGAAGATTGCGTAAGTTTAATACCAAATAGATTTGAACTTGTTATATATGCCTGTAGACGGGCCAGAGATATAATTGCTGGAAGTCAAATATCAGTTGAAAGAGAAGATGACAAAGATACTGTCATAGCTCTAAGAGAAATAGCAGATAAAACAATCAATATTGATGAGCTTAAATCTTCTATAATTGAAAATTTACAAAAATATTCGCCTGTTGCTGAATCCGATATTGAGGATTTTGATGCAGTTCCATTGAAAGATGATGCTTCAGAGATTTCTTTTGATAATTTTGAAAGAGAAAATGCTTCAGAAAAAAAAAGGAAAAAAATATATGTTACTGAATCTGATATTCAAAAGTTAATCGAGAATAATAGAAAGGACATCCAGGATAAAACAGATGTTGTTTCTGAAGAAATTAAAATAGAAGATAAAGAATAAAATCTCAAAGATTACATTTGTACTAAAAATTATAAATTATGTTCAATTTCAATTGAAAATTAATTATTTTCTAATATCATTTTGCTGTGCTCAGACAATTTGAACTTTTAGAAAAAATAAAATCTTACGATCCTAGTATTGAGGAAAAAATTCTTAATAAGGCATATGTATTTGCTATGAGGGCTCATGGAAGTCAATTAAGAGCTTCAGGTGATCCATATTTTTCTCACCCCGTTGAAGTCGCTGGAATTTTGGCAGATATGAGATTTGATTTAAACACTATAATTACAGCTTTACTTCATGATGTAGTTGAAGATACTAATTATAAGTTGCCCTATATAAAGAAAGTTTTTGGTGAAGAAATTTCAACTTTAGTAGACGGTGTAACAAAACTATCTAAGCTAGAAGGTAGATCAGATAAGTTTAATCAAGCAGAAAATTTTAGAAAATTATTGTTAGCGACATCTGATGACATAAGAGTTCTATTGGTGAAACTTGCAGATAGACTTCATAATATGAGAACTATAGATTATATCAAAGATGAGGAGAAAAGAAATAGAATTGCAAAGGAAACATTGGAAATATATGCCCCAATTGCAGAAAGAATGGGAATGCAAGAAATTAGAGCAGAATTAGCTGAATTATGTTTTAAGGTCCTTGATCCATCAGTAAGAGATACGATTGTGAAAAGATTAGATTTACTTCGTAGCCAAGATAATAATATTTTAAAAAAAACAATAATGAAACTTCAAGAATTATTAAAATCTAATGATATAAAATCAAAAGTATATGGCAGAGAAAAAACTCCATACTCAATATGGAAAAAAATGCAGATTAAGTCAGTAAATTTGTCACAACTTTCAGATATACTTGCTTTTAAGATTATCGTTCAAGAGTCATTTCTTTGTTACAGTGTTTTAGGCATCTTACATCAAAAATATTCATACGTTCCTGGTAGATTTAAGGATTATATTTCTACACCTAAGCCAAATGGATATAGATCATTACATACAACATTGATAGGTCCAATGAATAGAAGAATTGAAGTTCAAATTAAATCACAAGCAATGGATGAACAAGCAGATTTTGGGGTTGCAGCGCATTGGATTTATAAAGATAAGATAAAAATGAAGGATGGAAAACAATACAAATGGATCAGACAAATACTTGATATTTTAGATCAATCCAGTGAACCTGAAGAGTTTTTGGAACATACAAAACTTCAGATGTATAATGATCAAGTTTTTGTTTTTTCTCCTAAAGGTGACTTAATATCTTTACCTAAAGGAGCGATGCCCTTGGATTTTGCATTTTCCCTGCATACTGATGTTGGTAGTACTTGCATAGGTGTTAAGATAAATAATTCAATTAAACCATTAAAGACACCTCTAAAAAATGGAGATCAGGTAGAAATAATCTGTGACAAAAAAAATAATATTATACCACAATGGCTAAATTTATCAATCACGGGCAAAGCAAAAGCTTGTATTAAAAGGTTTATTAATCTCAAAGAGGATGAAGAGTTCAGAAAACTTGGTAAAAATATATTAAAGAATACGTTCAAAAACGAAAAAATACCTTTCAATGAAAAAAGCCTTTCTTCTATATTTGAAAAGTTAAATATAAAAACTCATGATAAACTATACTTTGAAATCGGCACGGGAAACATTATACCTTCTGACGTTATTTCGGCCATGTTTCCAGAAAAAAAAATAATAAATAAAAGTAAAAAAATTGTCTTATTCAATAAACTGAAAACAAAAAAAGAAAAGAAAAAGTCATCAATAATGCTCAAAGGGCTTACACCAGGTATGACTATTCATTACGCAAGTTGTTGTCATCCAATACCAGGAGATGATGTTTTAGCTTATACAGTTCCAGGAAAAGGATTAATGGTTCATCTTAAGATTTGCGAAGAATTACATTCTAAAAAGAATAGTAAAATAAATTTTATTGATGTTTCTTGGGATCATAATAAATTTAATCAATCAAGTTTTATATGTGGTTTAAATGTAGAAATTAAAAACGAAGTCGGTTCACTTGGAGAATTAACTTCAACATTAGCAAATAGTGAAAGTAATATAAGAAATTTGAAAATAACTGAGAGAAATATAGATTTTTTTAAATTAAACATTGAAATTGATGTCATGAATTTGGATCATTTGAATAAAATTATTGTTTCTCTAAGAGCTTCAAAATATATAGAACATGTTAAAAGAATATAATATAAAAAAAATTTTTGAATTATTCTAATGAAACATGTCATTTTTTAAAAAATTAAATTTATTTAGATTTTTTAAACTATATAAATACAAGGTGTATCGAATTAAAGATTTACCTGAGTCTATTTCTATTGGCCTTGCTTGGGGAGCTGCTGTTTCTTTTACACCATTATTGGGGTTACATATAATAATATGTTTTCTGGGTACATTTTTAATGAGAGGAAATCTTTTAGCTGCTGCAGCTGGAACTGTGATTGGAAATCCTTGGACTTTTCCCTTCTTTTTTTATTGTTCTTATAAAATTGGTTCCATAGTTTACAATCAACCAATTCCTGACTTTGAACTTAAAATTAGTTTTTTTATTGAAAATTTTGAGAAATTATTTTTTCCAACATTAATCGGAAGTATTCCACTTTCAATTCTAACATGGTTTATTATCTATAAAATGAGCAAGTACTTTTTATTAAAAAATAGAAATGCAAAAAAAAATTAGATTAGGTGTTAACATAGATCATTTTGCTACTCTTAGAAATGTCAGAAATGATGAAGAGATAGAATTGAGTGAAATAGTCAATATTATAAAAAAAGCAGATGCTGATAGTATAACGGTACACCTTAGGGAAGATAGAAGACATATTAAAGATAAAGATGTAATACAATTGATAAAACAAAAATTACTTCCTTTAAATTTAGAGATGGCAGCAACAAGTGAAATGCAAAAGATTTGTATAGAGAACAAACCATTTGCTTGTTGTATAGTCCCAGAGAAAAGAGAAGAACTTACCACTGAGGGAGGTTTAGACGTTTTTAAGCAGAAGGATCATTTACTTAAGATAATAGAACCTCTCAAAAAAAGAAAAATTCGTGTAGCATTTTTTATTGAACCTGATTTTAAACAAATTGAAGCCTCTAAAGAAGTTGGAGCTAATGCAATTGAAATTCATACAGGGACATATGCTAATAATTTTAAAAAAAAAAATTTTCAAGCTGATTTAAAAAAAATTAAAGATGCAGCGAGATATGCGGAAAAATTAAATTTAGAATGTCATGCTGGTCATGGTTTAAATATAGACAATGTTTCCTACATCTCCGAGATAAGTCAGGTCATGGAACTTAATGTAGGTTATTCTTTAGTATGTGATTCATTGATTTTCGGTCTAGATAACTCTATAAAAAGTTTTATTAAAAAAATTAACCATTATTAAGCAATTAATAAATATTTATTGTATTATAGTTTTTTAAGATAATAGTCAGGTTGAAAATGGAGAAAAAAGATAAAAAAGATAAAGGTTTTTTTGAAAATATAAAAACTTTATTCTATGCGATTGTTGCTGCACTAATTATCAGAAGTTTTATTTTTGAACCATTCAGTATCCCATCAGGATCAATGTATCCAACTTTAGTTGTTGGAGATTATTTATTTGTTTCAAAATCAAGCTATGGTTTTTCAAAACATTCATTTCCACTAAGTTTACCTTTAGTACCCAAAAGATTATTTTATACAAAACCTGAAAGAGGGGATGTTGTGGTTTTCAAGACACCTGAAGATAATAGAACAGATTATATAAAACGTCTCATAGCTTTTCCTGGTGAAAGAGTGAAAATGATATCTAATGAGATATTCATAAATGATGTTAAAATAGAAAGATTCAAAAAAAATAATGAAATATATTTAAATTCTTATAATCAAAAAATTGATGTTGAACAATATACAGAGAAACTACCCAACGGAAAGTCATATGAAGTTTATGAAATACCTGAGTCCAATTCAATTTTTGATACTGATAATTTTGATGAGATAATAGTTCCAGAGAATGAATTTTTTGTTATCGGAGATAATAGAGATAACTCACAAGATAGCAGGTTTATAGGTGGAATTCCTAAAGATAATTTAGTTGGTAAAGCTATCATTGTTTTTTTATCATTTGATGGCAATAATGGAAAATGGTGGAAGTTTTGGACCTGGTACTCAGCTTTACGAAAAGAAAGATTTTTATATAGTTTATTGCCATATGAGAAATGAAAAAAAAAATAATAAAAATTCTTTTACAAAATTCTTATCAAGAATAAATCATAAATTTAAAAATCAAAGATATTTAGATTTAGCGTTAACTCATTCCAGCTTTAATGAAAAAAAAATTAACTCTAATTATGAAAGATTAGAGTTTTTAGGAGATCGAGTGCTTGGATTAGTTGTTGCTGAAATTGTATTTAAAAAATACTCTAAAGAAAAAGAAGGAGAGCTATCTAAAAGATTTTCTGAACTAGTAAGTAAAAAATCTCTAATTAAAGTTGCTAAAAAAATTAAACTAGATCTAATAATTAAGACATCAAAAGAATATAAGAATGTAGTAAAAGTAACTGAATCAATGCTTGCTGATTCACTAGAAGCAGTGATTGGAGCAATATTTTTAGATAGTGACTTTTTAACTGTAAAAGATATTGTCACAAATCTCTGGATAGAATTAATTAATGAGCAAGCTTGTCCACCAGATAACCCTAAATCATTTGTACAAGAGTGGTGCTCAAGAAAAAAAAAAAATCTACCAGATTATATTTTACTTGAGAAAAAAGGTCCTGATCATAAACCGGTTTTCATAGTAGAGTTGAAAATAGAAAAGTTTATGAAAATAAAAAGTTCAGGTAATACAAAACAACAAGCAGAGATAAATGCCGCAAAAAAAATGATTTTAAAATTAACAAATGAATAAGGGTTCTAAACTAAAATGTGGAATTGTTTCCATAGTTGGTTCTCCTAATACTGGAAAATCAACATTATTGAATAATATTTTAAATGAAAAAATATCTATTATCTCGCATAAGGTTCAGACTACAAGAACAGCTATAAGGGGTATTCTTAATATTGGGAGTAGTCAAATTATATTTATTGATACTCCAGGTTTGTTAAAACCCAGGACATTTCTTGATAAAAATATGACAAGGTCAATTACACAAAGTATTTTAGATTCTGATATAAATATATTTCTCTGTGATATAACTAAAAAGAATGAATTTAAAGATAATAAATTATTTAAAAAAATAATTTTTCAAAATAAAAAGAATTTTCTTGTAATAAATAAAATTGATTTAGTTGAGAAATCAAGTTTATTAGCATCTTCATATGAGATAAATGACTGTTACGATTTTCAACAGACTTTTATGATATCAGCATTAAAAAATAAAGGCACAAGAAAATTAGTTTCTAATATAAAAAAAAATATTCCTGAAAGAGATTGGTTATATGAAGAATCAATTAAAACAGATCAAAAACTAGATTTTATTCTTTCTGAAATTACCAGGGAAAAAATTTTTCAACTATTAAATGAGGAGTTACCTTATAGTATAAAAATCATGTCGAAAATTTATAGTAAGAATAATTTTTTAAAAATTTATCAAAATATTATAGTTAATAAAAAATCTCAAAAACCAATAATAATTGGAAAAAACGGAAAAAAAATTAAAGAAATTGGAATCAGAGCTAGAAAAGATATGGAAAAGAAATTAAATAAAAAAATTTATCTTGATATTTTAGTTTCTGTTCAAAAACCCAATTCCATCTAGATTTATGATTATTGAGGATGAAGGATTAGTAATAGGCCAAAAAAAATTTGGTGAGAGTGGGATAATTTTAACAGTATTTTCCATGGAAAATGGTTTAGTAAAAGGCTTAAACAAAATTGGTAAAAGTAAAAATAAGCCATTACTTTTTGATTTAATTTCTTTCTTATGGAAGTCAAGAATTGAGACTGGTCTAGGCTATATAAAATATGAAACTCTTAAAACTTTTTATTCTCCAAAAGAGAAATATGTTTTGTCTTTGTTAAAAGCCTCTGCAAGTGAACTATGCATGAAACTTTTACCTCCCAAAGAAGCTAATAAAAAAATTTATCTTGATCTTAAAAAGTTAATTGAGCTTGAATTATTTATCGTAGAAGATGCTTTTCCAAAGTTATTTAAATTATATATTCTTTGGGAGTATTCTCTACTAAATAATATTGGATATGGTTTTGATTTTACAAAATGTGCAGTTAGTGGAACAAAAGAAAATTTAGCTTATATTTCTCCCAAAACAGGACAGGTTGTAAGTGAGAAAGTTGGAAAACCTTGGGATAAGAAATTATTAAAGTTACCAAAGTTTTTGTATGAGGATGATCAAAACCTTACAAAAAAGGAATTAAAAAAAGGATTTGTATTAAACGCTTTCTTGTTTAATAAAATTTTAGTTAATTTATCAAATAAAAAAAGTAAAAAGCTTATTTATCGAACAGAGTTATTCAACTATTTTTCAAACAACTATTAATTCTTTTTTTTCCCACTTACCATTTTTAAAAAGTTCTAAGTTATTAAAGTCGAGCTTGTAGTTCATTTTTTGAGATTCTTTTATCCAGAAACCTAAATATAGATAATTTAACTTCAGCCTTTCAACTTCTTTTATGGCTTTTAAAATCATATATTTTCCTAGACTATTATCTCTCAAACTAGGATCATAGAAACTATAGACTGCAGATAGACCATCATTTACAACATCCAGTAATATTGTCCCTATTAGTTTCTTTTCTGGATTAAAAAAATCAAACGTCTTGCTTTCTATCGGTGAATCATAAATAAATGATTTAAACTCATTAAATGACATATTTTTCATTTGCCCATCAGAGTGCCTAGCATTTGTATATTTCATGAATAGTTTATAGCGATCAAGATCAATACTTTTTTTTTTAATTAAATAAGAGTCAATATTTTTTCTTAGTATTCTTTTGTTACTTTTGCTTAATTTAAAACCGTGGATATTTATTCTTGATGAAATACAGCTTTTACAATTATTACATACGGGGAGGTACATATGATCAAGGTTCCTTCTGAAACCATTACTCATTAGATTACTAAAAAAAATTTTACTTTTTTCAGAATGATCTAACTTAACAATAAGCCTTTGCTCTGTATTATTTTTAATATACGAACAACTGAAAGGATTTGATTTGTAAAATTTATATTTTTCTATATCTAAGTGTTCCAAAATTAACCTATAATAGCTATTAATTGAATATCCGCCACGTTGGTGGAGGTGCCGTCAATAATAAGAAGTGAATCAATCTCTTCCAATATATGATAAGAATTATTATTTTTTAATTCTTTACTTAAATCAACTTTTTTTTTTTTAATCTTATTCATTGTTTCATCATCAACAATACCCCCTGCTGCGTTAGTCGGTCCGTCTCTACCATCAGTTCCTGCTGATAAAAAACTATATTTTATTTCAGGATTGTTCTTTTTCATATAGTAACTAAAGTGTAAAGCAAATTCCTGATTTCTGCCACCTTTTCCGTTTCCTTTGATTTTTACAGTTGTCTCTCCACCAGAGATGAGAATTATTGGAGATTTTTTTTTCCTGGAAGAGATAAAACTAACAAATTCTTTGGCTACTTTTTTTACATCACCTTCAATATTTTTTTTCCAAATCTTTGAGTATATATCTTTTGATTCACAATATTTTTTTATAGCTTCAAGACTAATCGTATTACTACCAATCAGGGTGCTTTTTGATTTTTTGAAAATTAAATTATTTTTTTTTGGAGTTTCTAGATTTGAATTTTTGAGACCTTTTTCGATATACTTTTTTGCATTATTTGAAATACTATTCCAAATTTTATATTTTGTAAGAACTTTTTTTACATCTTTAAATGTTGTGGGATCTGGAACAGTTAAACCACTTGAAATAGAGCTCAAGTCATCTCCCATAACATCAGATAAAATTAAAGAGTGAACACTTGCGGGAGCACAATAGTTGGTTAGTTGACCACCTTTAATCTTTGAAAAATGTTTTCTTACTGTGTTTATTTCATTGATATCTGCACCAGATTCTAGCAGTAGTTTGTTGATATTTATTTTCTCTTTTAATTCAATAGACTCTATAGGTAAAGGAAGAAGTGATGAACCTCCACCTGATATGAAAACTAGAACGAGGTCATCTTTTTGTGTTTCTTTTAAATACTTGACTATATATTTTGAAGCAACAACTCCATCTTGATTCGGAATAGGGTGACCTGAAACGAAACATTTAAAACCCTTTATCTCTCTGTAATTTTCCTTATTTACTACAATTATTCCTTTTTCTAAGTTAATTTTTTTTTTCTTGAAAATATTAATAACTGTTTCTGCAGTATCAACTGATGCCTTTCCAATACATACAGGAAATATTCTTTTAATATTTTTATATTCAACGTCTTTGTTATTAGTTTTTATTATTACTTTTGAATTGAGTATTTTAATAAATTTTCCCAGTATTTCTTTTGGTTTTACGGCCAAAAGACCTACATCAAAAAGTTCTTTTAGTAGTAGTTTTGGGTCATAATTTATACCACTAAATTTAATGGTGTTCATTATCTTTTCTTAAATTTTTAAACAACTCTGTCCAAAGGCTCTTTGTTATTAAAGTAAGAAACAATATTATCATAGACTCTCATACCCATTGCTTCTCTGGTTTCTTCTGTTGCACTTCCTAGATGAGGTAACAAAAATACATTTCTGAGATTTGTCAAGCTTTGAGGAACATCTGGTTCTTTATCATAAACATCGAGACCTGCTCCTTTTATGACGCCTTTTTCAAGAGCATTGACCAAATCAGTTTCATTAACAATATCTCCTCTAGCTGTATTGATTAGATAAGCGCTAGCCTTCATCATTGCTAATGTTTCTTTATTAATTATTCCTCTAGTTTCGTTAGTAGATGGACAGTGAAGAGAAACATAGTCTGAATGATTTAAAAGCTCTTCTAAATTTTTGCAGGATTTTGCACTATATTGATCAGAAATATCCGTGTTTTTGAAATAAGGATCATAAAATAGGATGTTCATATTGAAACCAAAATGAGATTTATGTGCCATTGCTTGAGCTATTCTCCCCATTCCAAGTAAACCAAGAGTCTTTCCCGTAACTTTTGTCCCCATCATATGTGTCGGACGCCAACCTGCCCATTCACTATCTCTAACATGTTTTTCTCCCTCATATGCTCTTCTTGCAACACCAAGCATTAGTAACATAGCAATATCTGCAGTGCAGTCAGTAAGAACTTCGGGGGTATTAGTCACAACAATTCCGTTCTTTTTGGAGGAATCTATATCAATATTATTAAATCCAACTCCAAAATTTCCTATTATTTTTACTTTTCTGTTTTGACACTCAATAACTCTATTTGAGACTTTATCTGTAACAGTTGGAAGTAAAACATCATAATTTTGCATTGCATCAATTAACTCGTTCTCAGTTAAAGGATTATCATTAATGTTAAGTGTTGTATCAAATGTTTCTGAAAGCTGTTTTTCAACACTTTCAGGCCATTTCCTTGTTACTAATACTTTAATATCTTTCATTATTAATACCTAGAGGTTTTTTCTCCAATACTCGGATGCAGCAGCAATTCCACTACCTGGTTTTACATTAATACCTGAGTCTATCATTGACATTTCAGCACCTGTAATAAAAGCAGAAGCTTGAAGTTCATTTAAATCACCAAGGTGTCCTATTCTAAATACTTTTCCAGCTACTTGAGTTAATCCTGCTCCCAAAGATAAATGATATTTATTAAAAGCAGTAGATAAAACTTGTTTTGCATCTTTATCTTCAGGAACAACTACCGCTGTAACAGTATCTGAATACCAATACTCATCCTTAGCACATAGTTTTAATTCCCATCCTTCGAGAACTGCTCTTCTGACTCCCTCGGCAATTCTATGATGTCTTTTAAATACATTTTCAAGACCTTCTTCAAATAACATATCGCATGATTCTCTAAGTGCTCTCAACATTGGAATTTGAGGTGTGTAAGGAAAATAACCATCTTTATTTGTTGCAATTTGATCTTCCCATGAATAGTAACACCTCTTTAATTGGGCAGTTTTATGTGCTTCTAATGCTTTTTGACTTACGCACATAATTGCCATGCCAGATGGAAGCATAAAACCTTTCTGCGAACCAGATATAGCACAATCAACTTTCCATTCTTCCATCTTAAAATCAATAGATGCTATGGAACTTACTCCATCAACGAAAAGTAAAGCAGGGTGATTAGCTGCGTCCATTGCCTTTCTTACATCATCAACATGCGATGTTACTCCGGTAGCAGTCTCATTTTGGGTAACACATACGACCTTAATTTTATGTTCTGTATCTGCTTTCAATGTTTTTTCAATTTCCTCAGGAGGTGTACCAGTTCCCCATTCTCTGTCGACTACCTCGGTCTCTAAACCTAATCTTTTAAACATGTCAGCCCATAAATGACTAAATTGACCAAAACGATATATTAATACTTTTTCGTTGGGTGACATCGTGTTGATAATGGCAGATTCCCATGCACCGGTTCCTGAACCAGGGAATAAAAAAATGGTTCCAGTTTCAGATTTAAAGACTTTTTTTACATCTTTGTATAAAGGTATTGTCAAAGCAGGTATTTCCGGGTTTCTTTGATCTTCAGAAGAGATATGCATTGCATTTAAAATTCTCTCGGGAATATTTGTTGGACCTGGAATTGCTATATGAAATCTACCGGGGTGTTTGCTTGACATAAAATCTCCTAAATAATTATTTTAATTTTAATTTTTTTAATAGCTTAAGTGTAAAAAATCAAGCTTAATTATTTGTTTCCTATCTTAACCACTTAGCTACTTCTTTTGTGAAGTAAGAAAATATTATATCTGCACCAGCCCTTTTGATACACTGTAAGCTTTCCATAACACTTTTCTCATAATTGAAAATTTTATTTTCTGCACCAATCTTAATCATAGAATATTCTCCGCTTACTTGATATGCAGCTACAGGAAGTAGAGAGAGTTCTCTGACTTCTCTTATAATATCTAAATAGTAACCAGCTGGTTTAACCATCAGTATGTCTGCCCCTTCCTTAATGTCATTCAAAGTATTTTTTATTGCCTCTTTTCTGTTACAAGAATTTAATTGGTAAGTATCTTTGAAGATTTTTTTTTTTCCTTCATTCCCCAGAGCGTCTCTGAAAGGTCCATAGAATTGTGAGCAAAATTTAGCAGAAT
>JAOOJU010000012.1 GCA_028407765.1 Rickettsiales bacterium | reverse complement strand
GCTAAATTTGTTTATTTTGAAAATTCAACTGATTTAGTTTTCCCGACTAATACAATGGATGTTATATATCCGTTTGTTGGAGAAAATTTAGATTTTTTAAAAAAAATCCCAAAAATCAAATTTAATCATATATATCAAAATGAGGATGTTTTTTGTTGGCAATATGCAAAGAAAGGCTTTTTTAATTTTAAAAAAAATATAAGCAGAATAATTGATCATTTGGAATTACACTAAAATTCAATTTAATATTAAGTGTTTGATGGTAATACATTTTTAAGATTGTAATAAATCATTTGGATTAAATACAAAATAATCCCAAGTATTGATATTAAATGTGAATAAAATGTCAGTCTCATTCCAAGTATCCTTGCGTTAAAACCAATTTTTTTTTCATTGATATCAATTATACTTTTTGCATGGAGAATTCTTCCAACAAAAAGAAAAATAAGAGCAATACATGATAAGATTATAAAGTTATTAAAATATGTAAAAAAAGAAAGAACAATTCCTAGTGGCACATGTTCATTAAAATTTGCATGTGCTCTAATTACTCGCTCGAGTTTTTCATTTTTTTTGGATCCGAGTGATACTTTAAATTCTCTGCGATATCTAATTACAATTTTAGAGAGTTTTAAATAAAATAAAACTAAAAAGATAATTATAGAAAAATAAATAGTCTCAAAGAATAATCTTATAATAAAATCATTTAACATTAATTTTATTTATCTATATTAATAAGATTAATTTATCAATTTTAAAATTTTTAATTATGTCATTTGTTGGAATCAACTGGTTTAGAAAAGACTTAAGATTAATGGATAATCCATCTTTAAATTTTTTGAGTGATTCTAATCTACCAATTTTGAATATTTTTATTTATGACGAAATTTCATGCGGACCAAAAAATATTGGTGAAGCTTCAAAAGTATGGTTGCATCATGCACTAAAAAGCTTGAATGAACAATTAAATGGAAATTTAATTTTCTTTAATGATAGTGCCATAGGAGTTTTTAAATATTTAACTGAGAATTTGAATGTTAAATTTGTTAGTTGGAATCGATGTTATGAACCTTGGAGGATAGAAAGAGATAAAAAAATCAAAATATTCCTCGAAAAATCTGACATTAAAGTAAAAACTTTTAATGGAAGTTTGTTGTGGGAACCATGGAATATTTTGAAAACTGACGGTTCACCTTATAAAGTGTATTCACCTTATTATAAAAGAGGTTGTTTAAATAGCCAGAAACCTAGATATCCATTTGAAAGAAAAAATATAAAAACTTTTAATGAGAAAATTAATTCTCTGAATTTAGAAGCATTAGATTTGTTGCCAAAAAAAAAATGGGGAAACTCACTAGTTAAAAATTGGGATATTTCAGAAACTGGCGCTCATGAAAAAAAGTGTTCTTTCTTTAAGAACGGTCTAAAAAATTATAAAGTAGGTAGAAATTTTCCAGCGGAGACAAATACCTCTTTTCTTTCACCTTACATTCATTGGGGTATGATTTCCACAAATACTCTCTGGCATGAATGTGAATTAGTTGAAAATGTTGATTCAGAAAACATCGATCATTTTAAGAGTGAACTGGGTTGGAGAGAGTTTTCGTATTATCTTTTATATCATTTCCCAAAATTAAATATTGAAAACTTTCAACCTAAATTTAATTTTTTTCCTTGGGAATATAATAAAAGTTTTTTATCTAGATGGCAGAAAGGCATTACAGGGTATCCCATTGTTGATGCTGGCATGAGAGAATTGAGACAAACTGGTTTTATGCATAATCGCTTGAGAATGATTGTGGGATCCTTTTTAGTAAAAAATCTTTTAATTCATTGGAAAGAAGGAGAAAATTGGTTCTGGAATAATCTTTTTGATGCTGATTTAGCCAATAATAGCGCAGGATGGCAGTGGGTTGCCGGATCTGGAGCCGATGCTGCACCATACTTTAGAATTTTTAATCCAGTATCACAGGGATTAAAATTCGATTATGATGGTAGCTATACAAAAAAATTTGTACCAGAATTAGAAAAATTACCAGCAAAGTATTTGTTTAGTCCATGGGAGCTTTCAACACAAGAATTAAATAAATATGGTGTGAAGTTGGGTTATAATTACCCAAACCCCATGGTAGATTTGAAAGAATCAAGGAATAAAGCACTTTCAGCTTTTCAAACAATTAGAAAACAAAATGTCTAAAGGATTTATAATATTAGGTAATCAGCTTTTTAATTATAGCTATTTTGAAAATCATAAAAATTGTATTTTTTTTATGGTAGAAGATTATGAGTTATGTTCTTTTGAAAAACATCATAAACATAAAATAATTTTTTTCTTATCAGCTATGAGATCTTTTCGAGATGAAATGAAAGAAAAGAAATTAAACATAGTCTACAGAGAATGTTCACAAGAGGGGTTTAAAATTAAATATGAAAAAAAATTAGGAGATTTTATAAAAAAATACAACATAAGTCATTTAAGTTTATTCGAAATAGAGGATAAGTTTTTTGAGAAAAAAATCCTAGAATTTTTAAAAAAAAGTCAAATTAAATTTGATTATTTACAATCACCAATGTTTTTGTGCTCAAGAAATGATTTTTCCGATTATCTATCAACAACCAAAAAACCATTCATGGCAAATTTCTATAAAAGGCAGAGACTAAAACATAAAATTTTAGTGGATGAATATGGTAAGCCTAGTTTTGGAAAATGGAGTTTTGATAATGAGAATCGGAAAAAAATTCCCAAGGATTTGGTTATTCCGAAAATCACAAAGTATAAAAAAACTTCTCACACTTCAGATATAATCGAATTTGTAAATAAAAACTTTTCAAATAATATTGGTTCCTCAAATGATTTTTGGTTTGGAACCACAAGGAAATGTGCCCAAGAGAGTCTAAACAGTTTTATTAAAATAAAATTAAATTTATTCGGTGACTATGAAGATGCAGTCCAGCAAGAAAATCATATTTTATTTCATAGTGCTCTTAGTCCTTTTATAAACCTAGGTTTAATAACACCTGGAGAAATTCTAAAAAAAATAAAAGGTAATGAAAATGATTTTAAAATAAATTCTTATGAGGGTTATGTAAGGCAAATAATTGGTTGGAGAGAATTTATGAGGGGAATATATCAAAATTATTATAAAAAATTGTCACAATCAAATTTTTTTAATCATGAAAGAGAAATGAAATCATCATGGTATGAAGGTTCAACAGGATTAGAACCACTTGATTATAGTATTAAAAATGCAGTTAAATATGGATGGTCTCACCATATTGAAAGACTTATGATTTTGTCGAATATAATGAATTTGTGCGAAATTAAACCTCCAAATGTTTATAGATGGTTTATGGAAATGTACATAGATTCATCTGATTGGGTAATGTCACCTAATGTTTATGGAATGGGTTTATTCAGTGATGGTGGGATATTTTCAACAAAACCATATATATGTGGTTCTTCATATTTTTTAAAAATGATGAATTTTAAAAAAGGTAAATGGTGTATGGTTATGGATGGTTTATACTGGAGATTTATAAAAAAGAATTTAGTTTTTTTCAAAAGTAATCCCAGATTATCAATGATGTCCAGAGTGTTAGAAAAAATGAATGAATCTCGAAAAAAAGAAATTTTTTCCCATGCTGAAGAATTTTTGAAACAAAACACAAAGTAAAATTGAAGAAATTCAAAGGTAACAAGAAATATTTGCAAAGTAAAATATGCCCTGTTTGCAAAAAATCATTTACTTGGAGAACAAAATGGAAGAAAAATTGGGATAAAGTTAAATACTGCTCAGTAAAATGTAGAAGTCTTAAGGTTGTTTTGTAGTTCTTAAGTAAGGTTTTACTTTTTTGAATCCATTTGGAAATATCTTGTTTGCTTCATCGTCTGATACAGATGGCACGATAATAACATCCTCTCCAACTTTCCAGTTAACTGGGGTAGCGACTTTATGAACCGAAGTGAGTTGTATTGAGTCAAGTACTCTAATTATTTCATCAAAATTTCTTCCAGTTGTCATAGGGTAGGTGAGCATCATCTTTATTTTTTTATCTGGTGAAATTAAGAAAATTGATCTTACGGTAGCATTTTTTGCAGCGGTTCTCGAAGGACTAGCTTGTTCATCTGCTGGCAACATATTATAAAGCTTAGAAATTTCTAAATCTTGATCTGAAATTAATGGATACTCCACTTTTGTATTTTGAGTTTCTTCGATATCTTTTATCCAGCTTAGATGCTCTTCTAAACTATCAGTACTTAGACCTATTATTTTACAATTTCTTTGCACAAATTCATTATTGATCTTAGACATATAGCCAAGTTCTGTGGTACAAACAGGTGTAAAGTCTTTGGGATGTGAAAAAAGTATGACCCATGAATTTGTAATCCATTCATGAAAGTTTAGTTTTCCATGGGTAGTCAAGCAATCAAAATCAGGAGCAGTATCGTTTATTCTCAGTAACATGGATATATTATAGTATAATTTTTTTAAAATAGTTAAAAAAAATATATAAAAAGTTAAGTCAATCTTTTATAATTAAAGATTAGATGTTACCTTTTATTTCTTCATTGAGGCTTGATGACTATAAAGACCCATTTCTGGTTTTTAAGCCTAAAATATTAATTAATTCTATAACTGCTTTTGTGCGTGGTTTTACAGGAAAAGTAATTTATGCAGTAAAAAGTAATCCATCAAAATATGTTTTAGAAACTATGTTTAATCAAGGAATTAATTCCTTTGATGCTGCATCTATCAACGAAGTAAGGTTAGTTAAAAGTTTATTTCCAACATCCAATATTTTTTTCATGAATCCTGTAAAACCAAGAAATTCTATTTCTGAAGCATATTTTAAATTTAATGTGAGAAACTTTTCAATTGATTCTGTGCAAGAATTAAAAAAAATTATTGCAGAAACCAAAAGAGCAAAAAATTTAATATTACATATAAGGTTAGCTATTCCTAATGATTTTGCAAAGATAAGTTTAACAAAAAAGTTTGGTGTTAGCCCCAGTGATGCAACTAAATTAATTTATGAAGCATCAAAATTTGCATTTAAAATTGGAATTTCATTTCATCCAGGATCTCAATGCATGAGTACTGACGCTTATAAAACTGGAATAAAAATAGCAGGAAAAGTAATAAAAGCATGTAAAAAAAAAATTGATTATTTTAATGTTGGTGGAGGTTTTCCTTGTACCTATGAAGGAATGAAAAAAATTTCTTTAAAAAATTATTTCAATGTCATAAATCATGAGTTTTCACAAATTAATAATGGTAATATGACTTTAATTTCAGAGCCAGGCAGAGCGTTAGTTGGTGAATGTATTTCACTAATAGTTAGAGTTGATTTACGAAAAGGAAATAAACTTTACATCAATGATGGAATATATGGCCATCTTCATGCTGCCGGAAAACTTAATTTTTCTTTTCCAGTGAGAATGATTTCAAAAAAAAAAAAAAATATTGATAAAATTCCCTTCAGTTTTTACGGACCAACATGTGATGCAAATGACTATATGGTTGGTCCATTTTTTTTACCAATGAATATTAATGAGGGAGATTTTATAGAAATTAGGTGTTTGGGAGCATATTCCCAAACAATGAGAACAAATTTCAATGGTTTTTCGTATTCTGATAGAGTTGTTGTAGTAAGGGATGAGTAGTTATAGATAAAGTTTCAAACACTAAAATAAAATGTGAAATTATTATTATTTTTATGTTCTAAGATTAGTAGTATCCAGGATACAAAATGCAAAAAATTCCCAATGATAATATTAAGACACCTAAAATCTTGTTTACTGTGATTGATTCATTGAAAAAAAACTTTCCAAAAATAATTGAAAATATCTGACCAATACTTCTTTTTATAGATTCCATAATACTTACAAAAGTCAAACTTATTGCATAAAATTGTAAAACTGTTGCAGTTACTCCAACAATCATTGTAACACTAATGAGTTTATAATTTTTTAAGATCAATGAGAGTTCCTGTTTAAATTCTTTCTTACTTAAAAGTATTAAAATTAAAAATACACCTAAAGATTGAATTAAACCGTGAAATTCAATTGAGCTATATTTAAAGCAAATTTTATCAATGATTGGTGCTAAACTCCAAAAAAATGAAACTAAAATCATATATTTTGCGCCAGTGTTTTTAATTATAACTCTAAAGCTATTCAAAATATCAAAGAAATTTAATGATTTGGAGTATAGAACCATCGTTCCAATTATAATTATAAATATTCCAAAATACTGAAACTTCAGAAGATCTTCATCTAAAAGTATTGACGAAATAATAGCGCTAAAAAGTGGTGTAAAAGATAATAGAGGTATAGTTAAACTAAGCTGAGAAATTTCTAAAGATTTTAAAAAAAGCACTGCCGAGAGTATACTAATTATAATTAAAAATAAACCTGGTATTAGATATTCTTGAAAATGGAAAAAAATAGAACTGTTTAAAGTCCATATCAAAAAGAAAATAATTTGACTTATTGCAAATATTATAAGAATTGTAACCGGCCCAATTTTTTTAAGTGTTTTCTTCCTAGTCAAATCAAATAAAGACCAAAAAAAACCGGACAAAAGGCATATAAAAATTACCATAAATAGCTTTTAAGAATTTTTTTAAAATTATTAATTATTTATAAATTAAAAAGTATATTTGTAACTAAGGTAAAATAATAATATTTGGCACGTTATTTGCTGGATATCTTTTATGTCAATGTTTTCAATAATAAAATCTGGAATGAATGCAACTAACAAGGATTTAGCTGTAATTTCAAATAATATAGCAAATGCATCAACAAACGGTTTTAAAAGAAGTGAAGCACAATTTGAAGATTTATATCATTCACAACACAATGATTCCACTACAGTTGCGACTGGAATGGGAGTAAGAAATATTAAACCTAGACAATCTTTTTCACAGGGCTCATTTCAACAAACTAACGGAAGTTTGGATCTGGCTATAATGGGAGAAGGTTTCTTTGTTATAGGTGAACCTCTATCAAATGATACAGAAAATGAGACATTAAAATACACAAGAGACGGTTCTTTTCAAATAGACGCAGTTGGTAATATTGTTAATTCTGATGGTCTGCCGGTTTTAGGAGTAGGGGCAGCACCAATCAATGTGCCAGTAAATCTAGTTAATGAAGCTGGAGATAGTCTTGTCATTTCAGCAATAAAAGTAAGAGATTCAGGAGATATTGAAGTTACTTATGGTTTAGATGATACTAGAACAGTAGGCAGATTTTTATTGGCTGATTTTGTGAATGAACATGGATTAAAGAATATTGGAAACGCTAGATTTGAGGAAACACCTGAAAGTGGAATACCTACCCTTGGTTTTGCAAAAGAATTAACTCTGGGAAAAATTCTTCCCGGATCACTAGAAAAGTCAAATACCGATATCACCGATGAATTAGTTACTATGCTCAGAACACAGCATGCTTTTAATGGATGTTCAAAACTATTACAGTCAGATATCGATACAGTAAAAAGATTAATAGGATAGATTCAAGTAATTGGAATAATCCATTCTGTTTTTAAAATTGCTACTGTTGTATTATTTTCCACATGGAGATAAGCATCATTATTAATAAATAAACCCTTTGATAGGGAGATTATTACTTTATTTTTTTTATGAGACTTATTATTTAACCAATAGATTGTTTTCTCAAATAAAGATCCATTATATGAGATATTTACTTCCATAAATGCTTTATCAGAAAAAATTTTAACTTGCCCCCTCTCTTCTTCAACTTCACTTTCGTTTTTAATTATTTTTAATAAGCATCTTCCTTTAGCAATATTTTCAAAAGTACAATTACAGATAATTTCTTCATTTTTTTTATTAAAAGATATACTAGCGGTTAGAATATTAAGAATTATTTTTTCAAGTTCATTCCAGTTTTCAGGTAATTTTTTCATTAACCATTTTTCTTAATTTGATGACTATTGATTTTTTTATTTGGGATACTCTTCCAGTACTAATTTCTAAAACTTCTGCTATTTCATAGACATTTAATTCTTCAACATAGTATAGTTGTGTAACTAATGCTTCTCTTTGGTTTAAGCTCTTTAATGCCACTTTCAGAATATTTTTAAGTTCTTTATCAGCTAATGTATCTTCAGGACTTAAACTTTTAGAGGCAAAAAGAATAGAGAATTCGTCATAGACTGCATCTATACTTTGTAGTTTGTTGGCTTGAAAAGCTGTTTCCCAATAATTAAATTCATCTTCAGTAACGTTAAGAAAATCCACTACTTCTTTTTTAGAAGGTTCTCGTCCCAATTTTGATTGTAATTTATAAAAACCTTTATCAAATTCTTGTTTTTTTTTAATTGTAGTTCTACATAAATTTGAGTTTTTTCTCAAAAAATCTATGATAGAACCTCTTATTCTCAGATAGGCATACTGTTTAAAATCAATTCCTTCTTTGGGTGTATACTTCTGTGCTGCATGGATTAGTCCTTCCATACCTTGTTGAATAAGATCTTCAATTTCAGATGAACCTGAAACCTTTCCAAATATTTGCCATGCAATTTTTTTAACCAAGTCAAGATTTTCTTCTACTAATTTTTTAATTATTTTTTCTGATTCTTGAGAGTAATAATTTACCATTGATTAAGCACTTTTTTTCCCAGTTGAAAAACTAAGGCCACCCCATTCATTTTTAGGAGTTTTTAATATTTCAGTAGCTATTTTAAGAAAACTTTTTGAAATATCTGAGTTTGGATCTGAAATAGTAATTGGTTTTCTTTGTATTATGGATGTTTTAATTGTCTTGGATTCTCTAATGAAACCAACATAATGTAGTTTGACATCTAAAAAACGTAAAGTTATTTCCTGAAATTTTTTAAAAAGACCATACGCAATTTGATTATTTTCTGTTTGATTAATTAATAAACAAAAGTTTTTGAACGATGATTTTTGATGTATGGTTTTAATTAAAGCATAAGAATCCATAAAGCTAGTGGGTTCACCAACTAAAATTATGACAATTCTGCTGCATGCATTAGCAAATACAACTGCATTATCCTCTGCTCCTGCTGCAACATCAACAATTAATTTTACATTCTCAAGTTTTTCTAAATAAACATCAATCTCATTTAAAACATTAAACCGCTTATTATTTTCTAGGTTTAATAAATTTGAAGTTGCAGAACCTCCAGAAATTAGTTTAACTCCAGAATTAGTATCCTCCACAATTTCATTCATTTTTTTTTCCCCACTAAGCACGTCTGAAAGTGTATGCTTTGGATTAACTCCCAAAAGAACGTGTGAGTTAGCCATACCAAGATCGGTATCAAGTAATAATACATCATGAAATAATTTATTATAGGCAATTGAAAGGTTTACAGAAATTGTTGTTTTTCCAACCCCTCCTTTTCCACTAGTTATGGCTATTGAATCAGACACTTTTAAAATTTTCTTTCATATATTTCGTTAAAGAATTTTCGTTTGCGGGTAAGATGGAATCAATTAAGACTTTTGTTCCTGTGAAAATACCAATTCTTGCTTTATTAAGTGCGATAGCTGATATTTCTTCTGCACCAGTCCAACATTCGTCAAGTTTTGTTATTGCTATCATAGGCTTGATATCAGAAACCTTACTCCATACTTCATTAATCATTGCAGAGTTTGATCCACTTTGCAAAGCTAATATAGAACAAAAATTAAAACTTTTATACATATTTGTTATTTCATTGATTTTTTTGAGACTAAAGTTTAAGTCTCCAGAAAAATCAAAAATATTAATTTCGTTAACATTATTATTAGAACTTTCATTAAAATTAAAAGAATTAAAATCTTTCATTTTAAGCCCTAAAACTCTGCTGTAGCCCCTCAATGTTTCTGAATGATTTGTGGATGTATTAGAAACATCAATAAAGTTTATATTTGTTGTTTTTCTTGCATCAGAAATGTACGAAGCTAATTTAGCAACTAGAGTAGACTTTCCAGACCCTGAATTACCAAAAACAAATATATTTCTGGATTTAAGAACTCTATCAAAATCATTTGAAGAAATCTTTTTAGATAATTCTCTGAAGAATGAAATTTTACCTTCTTCTAAATTTTTACCTTGATAGGAATAATTGAGTTTAGAAATTAGTGCTGGTGAAAAATTATCTTGTCTTAATTTTATTGGAGTTGATGCTGATAATTGCTCACAAATATTGGATTCATTGGTAAGTATCATTCCTGAAATTTGCTTTTTTAATTCTAAAATTTCATTTTTAATTAGCTTTAAATCCTCATTATTATTTTTTAATTGAGAGTTATTTAATTTTGTATTGGCTTCTGATTTATTTTCTGTTTTAGATATTTCTTTTTGAGGAGCTTTATAATTCTTCTCGTCTAATTTTTTAAGAAATATTTTTGAGAAAACTTTATTATCTTCACTACTTCTTGGAAAAGATGTTAATATCTCGTTGTTATTAGATGCTTCAATTTCAACAATTCCATTATTTTTTTTTGTTGAAAGAATTATTGCCTCATCACCAAACTCTTCAGTGACCATTCCAATTGCTGATCTTACATCTTTGGCTTTAAATAGTTGCGTTGTCATTTTCCTTCTCCTTGGTTTGTGTTAATATTTTTTCACCGATTGTGGCAATTACCTTTATTTTTTTGGTTTCTGGTAATTCTGTAAATGCTAAAACTACTATGTCCTCAATATGTTGACGAAGTAATATAGACAAATCCTTTCTTATTAATGGAGATGTGACAATAACTGATGCTTTATTCTCAGCAGACATTTTTTCATTGATATCCATTATTGATTGAATTATTTGCTTTGCTAAGCTTGGGTCAATAAGCAACCCCTCAGAACTACTTTTTTGTGCCATAGCGATTAACATTTGTTCAAATTCTGCATTAAAGGTACTTACATTTAATGGTTCATTAATTCCAGATATTCTTTGAATTAATAAAGAGGTTATCGCAGGTCTTACAGCTTCCGAAAGCTCATCAGGATTCATCTTTTTTTCTGAAAGATTAGATAAAGCTTCTAAAATTTTCTTTAAATCATTTATTGGGACTCTTTCTACTAAAAGATTACGTAAAATTATAGTCAAATGATGTAAGGGAATTAATTTCGGGACAACTGATTGCACCAATTGTGGATTAGTTCTTGTTAGATTATCAAGGAGTATCTGAACATCATCTTGACTTATTAACTCTCCAGCATATTTAACTAAAATTTGATTTAAATGAGTTCCTATCACTGCTTCAGGGTCAATAACCATGTAGCCATTACTTTCAGCCTTAGAAATTAGGTGCTTTTCTATCCAATAAGCTGTCATTCCAAATGATGGATCTTTAGTTTCTATCCCTTGTATTTTGATTTGTGTCTCATCACTTGGCATTGCGAGTTTTCTGTCTGTGAAGATTTTATCCTGTGCTACAATAGTATGACCAATTTTAATAACATAGGTATTAGCATCTAAAGCTAGGTCATCCTTAACCCTTACATGAGGTAATACAAATCCTAACTCTTTTGATACTTGTTTTCTTATACCAGTTATTTTTGAAATAAGTGGCCCATCACCAATTTTTTTATCTTCATTTCCTGGTAGATCTGCTGATAAATCACTATCTACAAGTGAAATTAAGCCGTAACCTAAATCTAAAGATATTGCCGCATTATCTGAAACATCATCTATATCTATTTTTCCTGGATCATCCTCAGCTTTATTTTTTTCATCCTCAGTCTCTTCTTTAACTTCAGAGTTATTTTTACTCAATCTCCATGCAAGTAATCCTGAGATTAAGCCAGCAACTAAAAATAGCTTATTAGGCATTCCCGGAACTAAACCAAAAACAAAAAGCACTGCTGAGACTGGTATCCACGCCTTTGCCATTCCCATTTGATTAGAAATCTGTCCAGATAAATCTTCTTTATCTGAAGCTATTCTTGTTACAATCGTTGCGGTTGCCAAAGCAAGTAGTAACGAGGGAATTTGAGCTACTAATCCATCTCCGACTGTCAGTAAGATATATTTTTCAGCAGATTCATTTAATGTAAGGTCATGTTGAACTGTTCCAATTATTAAGCCTCCAATTATATTAATAACTAATATTAAAATTCCTGCAATTGCGTCACCTTTTACAAACTTTGCAGCACCATCCATAGATCCGTAAAACTCACCTTCTTTGGAAAGGTCAAGTCTTTTAGCTTTAGCTTCATCACTAGTCATTATTCCAGCATTTAGGTCAGCATCTATTGCCATTTGCTTTCCTGGCATTGCATCTAGAGTAAATCTTGCAGCGACTTCTGATACCCTTCCTGCACCTTTGGTTATGACTATTAGATTAATTATTACTAAAATACTGAAAACAAACAATCCAACAACATAGCTTCCTGACATAACAAATGCACCAAAGGCTTCTATTATGTTTCCTGCAGCATCGGTACCAGTGTGACCATCACTCAAAATAATTCTAGTTGAAGCGACGTTTAGTCCTAACCTCAATACTGTACTAAAAAGAAGAACAGTAGGAAAACTGGAAAAATCAAGAGGTTTGAATGCTTGAAGTGCAACCATTAAAACAAGTAATGAGACTAATAAATTTGAGGTGAAGAATAAATCTAATAGTAATGGATTTAAAGGAATGACCATCATTGCCACTAAAATCAATATTCCAAGTGGTATACTGAATGTTTTAAGCAAATAGTTTAGGTTTGTTTTGTTTATTCCTTTTAAAGCCATTTCCATGACACGATCTCCCTGTCAATTAAATGACTATTAAACGTCTTTATATTCATACAAGCTTTCATATCTCAATCTTATGCATATTTAAAAAATTTTTTTTTTCTTCATAAATTAATCATGCAACAGGCATGCCATAACTAAAGGATAATATTCATAGTTTAATATTTTTATGGCATATTATGTGCAGTGAATTAATACAATTAACTTTCAAAGGATAAAAAATGAGAAAAATACTTTTAGTTTTAGGAACTTTTTTTATACAATCATGTTCAAGTAACTTTCTGGCTGATATTAGTTCTTTACCAGGACAGTTTAGTGGAAGTGAGGTTGAAAATGGCATGCAATCTCCGACCGCACAACTCAATAAAACAAAGAAAATTTTGGATGCATCTACTGTAACATTTCCAACATTAACAGCTACAGGATATGCAGTTGTATCAACACAACCAGGCCAAAATATTGAACAAAAAAGATTGATGGCGATCAGGGCAGCAAGAATGTCAGCTATTAGAGAATTAGCAGAACAAATCCATGGGATTAAAGTAGATAGTAATACAACAGTAATAGATTTGATGGTCCAAAACGACACCTTTAGAGGAATTGTTTCTGGTGTGATACGAGGAGCTAGAACAGTTAGAATAAATCCAACTGGATCAGATACCTATGAAACTGTTTTAGAAATAGATCAAGATATGGTTGCTTATCTCTTTAGACAAGCTCAATCACTTTAACAAAAATTATCTGAGAGTTAAGATTGAAGAAATTTAATTACAGCCCGTTTGAGAGTTTTTTAAAAGAGATAATATTATTCTTATTGACTATAATCTTTTTTTTTCTGACTTCTACAGTATTACTGTCTAAAGAACAGGATGTACAATTAGTAATTTCAACCGGAAGAGCTGTGATTATCAACGATGATATAGATCTAGCAAAAAAGAGGGCATTAGATGATGCACTATATTTAGCAAGTCTTCAAGGTGGTGCAAAGGTCAATGGTTACTCAAGTATTGATAACCAAAGTAATCTTAAGGAAAACTTAGTTGTGAGACCTGCTTCAGAAATAATTGATTTTAGAATAATTGAGGAGATAAAGACTGAAACACACTTAACAATTAAAATTCAAGCTGCACTTTATACACGTGGCACTGATGATAGTTGTGAAAAACAAAGGGATGTAACGTTATCCTTTTATAAACCACTTTTTCATGTTTCAAGTAAAATTCCATATTGGGCAAATGAACTTCCTAACACAATATCAAAGCACATTTTTGAAAATCTTTCCAAATTAGAAAGTATTAAGGTGTTAAATAAAAGTAATTTTTCGATTAACCCAAATGCAGGAAAAATTAGTTCAAATCTTGATTATGAATCGCTTGTAGAGAGTAATGAAATAATTAAAAATGGAGAATTTAGTATGTTACCAACTTTCCATATTTCAGCAGCCAATGGAAGATTACATAGATTTAGTAAAGAGATTATGATTGCTATTAAGGTTGATTTGTATGAGGGTCCGAATTTTAAATTAATAGAATCATTAAACTATGACTTTTCTTTGCTTACAGGAAATGAAACTGGTTTTAAAGTTATAGATAGTTTTTATAGGGTGCCAATAGATAAGTTTCTTGATTATTTGAAAGTAAGTTTATCTAGATTTCACTTTAGAATTTTAGATCAACTTAAATGTATGCCGTTAGAGGCCACTGTAGCTTATAGAGATAAGACCCTTATAACTCCTTTAGGAACTAATCAAGGATTACAAAAAGGAAAGATAGGCTTAATTTCTAATTCTAATCCAAATAATTCTATGGAAAATTGGTCTGTTGTTAGTGTTGTTGATTCAAATCCAGATTTTTCAGAGTTAGAAACACTTAATCCTAATGTTGCGTTAAGTGAATTAGACGGTAAAATTATAAGATTTATAGATTAGAGGTTTATCATGAAAAAAATATATTTTGTACTATTAGTAATTTTTTATTCATTCTCTACTTTTTCACAAGAACCATTTGTAGTTCTTGAGCATAGTAATAAAAATTATTCAACATCCTCAAAAATAGATATGTATAATCCATTTTTGAAAGATTCTAGTTATTCTCAAATCCATACTGTTAAACCTGGTGATTCACTGAGTGGTATAATAAATAAATATTATAAAAATACTGGATTAAACATGAGAATAGTAGAACTTTCAATTGTTGAAATTAACAAAAAAGCTTTTGTTAGGAATAATCCTAATTACTTGTATGCAGGAAAAAAAATAAAAATACCTTCAATCAATGAAATTATGAATTTAGTCATGAATAAATCAGATAAAAATCAAACACAAAATTCTTCAAGTCATATTTATTTTTTTGGAGGAAACTGAGTGATAAGAAAATTAATAGTTTTAATAGTAATTTCTATATTCCCAATTCAATCAAATTGTGAAAATATAGATGGAGTAGAGTTACAAAAATTAGCTGAAGACTGGTTGCTAACAAATGATATTCCCAGCAATATTAAAATTTTACCTGAAATCAAATATCCAAGTTGTGAAGACATTTTAATTAATTCTATTGCACGAAATCATAGCTTAATAAAATTAACATGCTCATCTCCCAATAAATGGAGTTTTATTATAAGAAATAAAGTTTTAAAAACAGAAATAAAGAAAACTAAAGAAGTTAATAGTTCTCAAATCAGAGAAATAGATGTTTTAGTTCTTAAAAATAATTTAAACAAGGGAAAAATTATTAAAAAAAATAATATTGAGCTTTCTAAGAAGAAAATTAGGAATATGAATAACATCGTTACTGATATTTCGGAGTTAATTGGTAAAAAAACTAAAAAAAGAATAATGGCTGGTAGAGCGATTGATTATAGATTCCTTGAAAAAGACTGGTTGATGGAAAAAGATACAGAAATTATGATAGAAAATACAGTTGGTCCCGTGACAATCAAACTTAAAGGAATTTCTTTAGAAGATGCAGATTATATGGGGAAAGTAAAGGTAAAAAACATTTCAAGTGGTGAAGTTTTAACTGGTTATGTAGAAAATAAAAAAAAAGTTTTAATTAAACCTAAACAATTTTAAGATCATGTCGATTATATATTTAGATAAAAGGAATAAAATGGTAGATCAAATCAAAAGTAATATAGCCTCGGCTGCTAAACCGACTCAATCAAAGTCTAGTAGTGCATCTTCTGGAAAAAATACTAAAATCTCAGTCGATTCTGCCCAGAAAGTAGACAATAGTACTTCTAAAGCGAATGCAAGTAATGTTTCTAAGTTTATAAACAAGGCTGCTGTAAAAGAAATGTCAGTTCAACCTCCGATCGACAAAATTAATATCAGTAGAATAAAAAATGCTATTGCAAGTAATGAATATCCAATTGACCTTGAAAAAATTGCAGACGCCTTAATGGATGCATATAAAGAAATGAAATAGTTCTGTTTATATGATATATTTTCTTTTATGAAAAAAGAAATTAAAGAACTATCTGAATTACTAGAAAATATAATAGAAAAAAAAACATTAGAAATTGATTCTGAAGTGGAGTCAAAATTTTACAATTTAGTTGAAAAGTTAAAAATATTAAGTGAAGAAGCTCAATTAACAAATGACGAGTTACCACTCAACATAGACCATATAAAAATACTTTTAGATAAAATTTTGATTAAACAAAAAAAAAATAATTCTCTTTTTGAGGAGTTTAAAAATTATTTAGAGAAAAAAAATAAAAAATCATTATAATAAACTTAGAAAGAATTATGGAATCATTTACTTTATTATTTACTGATAATCCTGAAAAAACATTTGCATACATTACAATATCAATCACTTTGATTTGCTTTATTTTGATAGGACTATCATTTTATTATGATTACTTTATTAAAAAAAAATTTATAAAACAAATAGGTGGTTTTGATAGATCACTTAAAGATTTAGTTGAAGAATTTAGGTCATTTGAACTATTGTTTTCTGAACAAAAAGGAAAATTAGATGAATTTAAATACAAATTAAATAGCATGGAGCAAGAAATATCAAGATTAGCTGACTCTTTAAATAGTGATAAGAACATAACAGCAGCAATAGCATATGCGAAAGAGGGATTGTCAGTTTCCGAAATCTCAGCTAAAACAGGTATTCCTATTGAGGAAGTAGAACCTATTGTTAAATTTCATGGAGATAGTCATTAAATAATATTTCTTCTTTAAATTTTAAAAACGTTTTTTTTGCACAAAAGGCTATATTTATTTTTTTTATATAGGATAGAAATTTTTTCATTTATTCTGTTGATATTGATATTTATTTTATTGTTCACATTCTTTAGTATTATTTTTTTTTTATTTGATTTCATTACTTTCAGATTATACGGTTTTCCTTTTATTTGCACCTCTACTTTTGAACCCGGTTTTTCTTTGAGAATAGTAATTTCTTTAACTCTTAGGTTATTAGATTCACATTTATAATTTTCGTAGTTAAACCTCAAAAAAAAATCTTTATTTATGATCAAAATAAAAAAAAAAATTAATATAAATAAAACTGTTAAGTATTTCATTTATCTTTTTATTGTTTTTGTACCTTTTCCGCATGTACTTTAAGAAGATCTTCAGAGAGGTCCATTTTTTTTTCATTTTTTTCTTTTAGTTTCACTTCTGTATTCTCAGATTTGGGAGTTGTAACTTCGTTTTTATTCTCATTAGGTTCTTTTTTTTTCTCATCTACATTGATCTTTTCTTCATCTTTTGAAGATTCAACTTTAATTTCTTTTTTTGTATCCTCTTTTTCTAATTCAATATTTTTTTCTTCATTTTTAATCTCTTTTTTTTCCTGAATTTTAGTTTCCTTTTTTTCCTCAGATTCTTCTTTTACTTCTTTTGTTTGTTTCTCTTCAGTCTTAACTTCTTCTTTTTTTTCAGTTTTTTCTTTTACTTCCTCTATTTTTTTCTCTTCAGTCTTGATTGCTTCTTTTTCCTCAGGTTTTTTCTTTTCTTCCTCTATTTTTTTCTCCTCAGCTTTAATTTGTTTCTTTTCTTCAGTGTTTTCTTTTATCTCTTCTGCTTTCTTTTGAGTAATTAAATTTTTTGCCTCTTCTAGCTTGGCATCAAGTATTACTCCTGAATCCACTTGCTTACCATTTACTTCGGATGATTCGAGCATCTTAATTCGCATCCATTCTTCAGGTTTTTCTTCTTTTTTAGAAATTTCTATGTTTTTATTAATTTTTATTGGTTTTTTCTTTGTAATATTTTTTGTTTCATATAATTCTTTTATTTTCGCTCTTATGATCATAACTCTTGCAGCCAACGCACCAAGCCTAGTTACTTCATCCATTTGCTCTCTTAATAACTTTTTTATTATTAGATTGATTTCATCTAACGGTTTATCACCAATTTTACTTATTATTTGATCTCTGATTTTTATTATTTCAGGATCCAATTCATTATTAAATTCTTCTTTATTGTCTTCCATTTTTTTCTACCTTTCTTTTGGCACTTAATTTGCAAATTCCAAACCAAAACATAAATAATTTTTAGGAAGAATGACAAATAGTATTAAACAACAATTTGATGTTTATAGCAAAGCATTAGGAATAAGAAATCGTAGAAATGAGATCTTGGCATCCAACATTGCAAATGCAGCAACACCAAACTACAAAGCGAGAGATGTAGATTTTGAAACAGAATTAGCAAGATCACTAGACTCAGGACCCATTAGTTCAACAAATAGTAGACATATATCTGTTGCTTCAAAAAATCTTCCAGGAAAAGTGCAATATAGACAATCATTAAACCCTTCTTTAGACGGAAATACGGTAGAGTTAGCCGTGGAACAAATGGAATTTGCAGAAAATTCAACACGATACCAAACAACTTTAAATTTTATCAATAGTAAGTTATCTGGCTTATACAGTGCTATTAGGGGAGAATAATGGAAGTTAAAAATATATATAATATAACAAAAAGGGCAATGGGAGCCCAACTTGTTAGACTTAATGCAATTGCTAGTAATCTGGCTAATGCAGATAATATAGCAAGTAATCCTCAAGATGCTTACAAACCCATTAAACCAGTTTTTGAAACCAAATATTTAGATTTGATTAGAAAAAGAGGTATCTCAACTGTGGATGCTGTAACTGTTCAACAAATGGATATTGAACCAATTAAAGAGTTCAAACCAGGTCATCCTATGGCTGATGAGCAAGGCTTCATTTATAAAGCTCCAGTTAATACTGAAGAGGAATATGTTGAAATGCTTGAAGCCTCAAGACAGTATCAGAATAACATAGAAGTAATTTCAACCATAAAAGCCTTAATGCTTAAGACAGCTAATTTAGGAAAATAAATAGGAGAAAAAAATGGCCGACGTAACAAAAACATCAGATCAATCATTAAACAATATCTTAACAAAACTAGGAATTAATTCATCTGATGAAGCAGTAACTGCGAAAAAAGACTCCTCTGTACTTGGCCAGGCAGAATTTTTAAAATTGATGACAGCTCAATTACAAAATCAAGATCCATTTGCACCAATGGATAATGGAGATTTTATTGCACAAATGGCACAATTTTCAACAGTTACGGGTATAACTGAAATAAACAATAATTTAACAAATATGTCATCAAAACTTGAGCCAAATCGAATTGCAACTGCAGCACAGTTTTTAGGAACTTCTGTACTAGTCCCTGGGGCTGATGTTAGCCCGGATGACAACGGTCAAATACACGGAGTAGTGGATCTTCCTGCATCATCAGGTAATGTTGGAGTTACATTTACTAATGCTAGCGGTGAAATCGTTAAGACTATTGAATTAGGTTCTCAATTGAAGGGCTTAGTGGGATTCAGTTGGGAAGATATACCAGAAGATATTATTCAAAATAATTCAAAACTTTCAATTCAAGCATTTGCTGGAAATGGAAACGCAACTGATGGTTTAAGCACAGCAGTTTATAATAAAGTAAAGGCAGCCTCAACCCCAAATGGGAGTGAAGATGTTTTGTTAGAATTAGAAGATTTTGGAGAAATTTCTGCTTCAGAAGTACTTAAATTAAAATCAAACGAATCAAACGATTAATATAAACTAAGAGGAGTAATTAAATGTCATTTTACACAGCTTTAACAGGACTTAACGGATCTCAGTCAGATATATCTGCAACATCCAATAATATTGCAAACGTTAACACAACGGGATTCAAAAGATCAAGAGCTGAGTTTGGTGATATATTTGCAACATCACCATTACAGAACGCCTCATCATCTATTGGTTCAGGTACAATTCTAAAAGGTGTAAAGCAGCAGTTTACTCAGGGAAATATCAGTTCATCATTGAATGCACTTGATTTAGCTATTTCCGGACAAGGATTTTTTGCTTTACAACCTTCTTTGACATCGACTCAAACAGTTTATACCAGAAACGGATCTTTTAACGTTAACAATGATCGTTATGTGGTTGATTCATCAGGACAGTATGTTTTAGCTTATCCAGTTAATGCTGATGGATCTGTTACAGCCAAAGATCTAACAAGTGCTAATCCACTTCAACTACCAATTACATCTGGAACACCTCAAGCAACATCTTCTATTGATTTAGGTGTTAACGTTCCAGCAACTGCAGAGGTTATTCCTGAAAAAGCGGCATTTGCATCTGGTTATGCTTTCAACGCAGCAAATCCAGAAACATATAATAACTCAACTTCAATAACAATCTTTGATGATTTGGGTAACCCAACAATTGCAACGATTTATTTTATTAGAACTCAAGCGGCTTCCGCGGCAGATCCAACAAATAAATTTGAAACTCGATTAGTTATTAATGATACTGTAATTGAACCAGATTTAGTTCCTGCAGTCAGTGATACTAAGCAACAAATTTTTATTGATCGTTTTGGACAACAAACAACTTCAGTTCCAGACGATAACTACTTTCTTGAGGGAAAGGGTTCTGCTTTATACAAGGCTGATAGTTTAAATACTTTGGTTGATTCGACACCAGCAAAAATTACCGGTGAGACAAGTGCCTTTGATTTTGGTGATGAGGGTGATAAAACAGTCACAATTGTTACTGATCCAGTATTATTTAATTCTACCAGAGAAAGTGGAGATACAACTTCGAATGTATATTGGGGAACAGATTTTCTTACTATCAACGTGGACAATGCAGATACTCCAATTACTGTTGATATAAGACCAGGATCTTACAACGCTGCTCAGTTAGCAACAGAAATTCAAAGAGCAATTAATGTAGCGTACGGAGATGATAAAAAAATTCAAGTAGTTCAAAACGTTGATGATACAGTCACCATTGATTTATTAAAAGTAAATGCTGATGGAACATCAACGGGATTAACAACACCTATATCTGTTGATTTATTGTCTGATTCATTTGTTTCTGATATTGAAGCAATTACTTTAACAGGCGCTTCTCCGGACTTTACAAGAGAACAATTTTTAGCTCATACCCAAGCAAGACTTAATGCAACTTTAAATGAGTATGCTGTTGATGCAACAGATACAGTTAAAAGTGCTGGAACACTTGGTGTTGATGGTTCTTTATTTGCAAGAAATGTAGGACAGACAATGACTACAACACTTGATCAAAACCAAGTATTTAATTTGACATATCGTGATGGTGGTACGGCCGCCGCTGGTGCCGTAACCGCAGTAACAGAAGTAGCTCAATATATGACATATTCTTATTATGGGAAGAGCCCATCTTTAAATGTTTATGATTCTAAAAATGCAGTTTCAGTGAACGGTAGTAGTAATACAGTAGAATATGATCAAGCAGAGAATACAGTAAAAATATTCTTTGGTACCAGTGATCCTGGTTTTACTGCAAATGAAAAAGTACGAGTAATGGGTTTATTTGATGCTTCAGCAACCGAAACAACTAACGGTGGATACTTAAACGGAAGAGAATTTACGGTTTCTAGCGCAGCTGCTGACAGTGCAGGTAATTATTACATACAAGCCAGCACAGCTGGGATGAATTTTCCTGATTCCGATTTTAACTTAACTGAAACTAATATTAATGTTTACAGCGATATTTCTACTGAGGTTGAAGGTTATTTCGAAGGAGCACAGAATGTGTTCAAAGGTTCTCAAATTAATTTTAGTAATAAAAAAATTGTACTAAGAGAAATAGGTACTGCTAATAAACACTCATATACCAATGATGATATTATTGGATTTTCAGGAGAAGGAATAATAAGTGTAGATAGCGCAGAATTTGCGTTAACGGATTCAGATGGAACACACAGAGATTCAATGACAACGGTTGGTTTTTCTCCTTCTTCTCTTACTTTAGATACAACTAGCGGTAGTGTTGTGAGTACAACAAATGAAACTTTTACATCTACTGCGCATGGTTTTGTTACTGGAGATACATTGGTATATAAATCAGGCGATATTTTTGATGTTGTTGCAGGTTCTGGCGGAGGAACTTCAAGAACCGTTAATACCACTAGTAATTCGGTAGTTTCAGCTGCAAATGATACAATTGTTCAGGCTAATATATCAGGTTTGACCGAGGGCACTGCAGTAGTTTATAACGCTGCAGGTTCAGGAAGTGCGGTAACAGTTGACACCACAGCTCCGTCAAATAACATAATTACTCACTCAGCTGCACATGGATTTAGTACAGGTGATGCAGTTACTTACGCTGCTTCTGGTACAGCTCTTACAGGTTTAACTAATAGCACAGTATATTTTGTGGTAAAAGTAGATGATAAAAGTTTTAAATTAGCAACTAGTTATGAAAACGCAACAGGAAAGACTCAGACAATTATTTCACTGACTGCAACTAATGGTTCTGCAACAGATTCTTTTACGCCAAAAAGTAATTTGTCGGGCCTACAACATGGTAGAACATATTATACAGCTGATCCAAGCGGAAGTTCAACCTTTAAGTTGGCAGAAACATATGCTGATGCAACCGCTTCGACAGCAAGAGTAATAGATCTTGCATTGAGTGGTGGTAATGCGTCTGATGCATTTATACCTACTTCTGATCATACAGATTTAGATCATGGTAGAACTTATTATGTGATTAAAAGTGATGCTGATACTTTTAAATTAGCAACTACTTTATCCAATGCTGTGGCTGGTACAGCCATAAATTTAACAGCTACTGATGGACATGCATCTGATACATTTACACCTCTCAGCGGAATGAATCAAGCAACCCATTGGGTTGACGAAAAAGATCCAGCCATTGAAGTTTCTTATGATGAATTAAATCAGAGATTAGAGTTTGAGGTTGATAGAAATATTCTAGGAACTGGAACGGATAGCAACTTTAGTAGCTTTAAAATATATGGTGCTTCAACTGCTACTGCAGAAAATAATATTGGTATTCCTGCTTCGGCTAATGCAGTCCAAACTCTGATCAAAGGTGGTGAGAAGTTTTCAGGAGCAACTTTTGTTGCTGATGGTGCAGAAATTCAATTGAATGATAAACGTTATGGTGTAAAAGTGGCCTATAATAGTGAATTAAAGGCTTTTGACTTCAAAAGTGGTACAACCGGAGAATCAATTGCAGCAAATGGTGCACTAAATGTAACATCAGCTCAGTCTGCATCAGATATTGCTGTCGGGAGATATTCTTTGTCCACAACTGACGGGAGTATAATTGATACCACAGACTATTTTGCAGGAGATAATCAACTTTTAGGAATTGGCGCTACTAAAACCAGTACAGTAAAAACGGAAGCAAAAGGTCTTGCTGCAGTAGCAGCTGTGGCATCGGGTGCAGCGGCAACTGAAGATTTAACAACTGTTTTTAGATTAACAAATGTCAATAATGAAAACGTTTTTAACGTCTCTATAAATGGTATTAGTGGTGTTATCGAGGTTCCTACTGGATTTTACGTTGGATCAACACTTGCTGAAGCTTTACAAAATAGAATTAACCAAGTTGAAAATGAATCAGGTATCGTTGGAGGTGGAGTAACTGTTGCATATAACTCTGCAACAAATAACTTTACATTTACAAATGGTACTACTGGATCAGATTCAACAATTAAAATAAAAGGTGCATCAAGGTTCGGACTTGATGATGTAGATTTAGGTGTAGGATCAGTTCCTCAAATCTATAATCTTGTACAAGCAACTAACGCAGCAGGAGTTGCACTCTTTGTTGATGCTCTTGGCAACAAAGTTGAAACACCTCCTGCAGATTTGGTAACTGGTTATTTTCCTTTGTATATCGATGAAGGAGAACTAACTTTTGACAAATCTGGTGCTATAATTAGTCCAAAGCAAGGCGTTCATTATGAAAAACAGGAAGCAGGTTTTAGTATTGATCTAGATATTGATTTCACAAAATCAACACAGCTAGCTCAGCCATTTTCTGTAACAAATGTAACTCAGGACGGTTTTACCTCTGGAAGATTAGATGGACTTGAGATTGACGCTTCGGGAACTGTAAGAGCAAACTATACCAATGGTCAGAATAATCCTCTAGGAAAAATTGTTCTAGCAAACTTTAATAACCAAAATGGTTTAAAACAGATAGGTAATGCAACTTATGTTGAAACAGCCGTATCTGGTACTGCAACAGTAGGAGAAGCTGGATCAGAGGGTTTTGGTACCATATTATCTGGTTCGTTAGAACGTTCTAATGTTGATATTACTGAAGAACTTGTGAACCTAATTACAGCTCAAAGAAACTTCCAGGCAAATGCAAAATCTATTGAAACAACTGCGGCTACAACGCAACAGATTGTTAATATCAGAATGTAATTTTTTAAAGGAATTTTATTATGGATAGAATGGCTCAAACAGCTTTAAATAGCTTAAAAATGATGATGGAAAATCAGGCAGCTACTGCTCATAATCTTGCTAATGTAAATACACCAGGATTCAGACAGGATGTTGCGACAGATTTTAGTAGTATTTTCTTGAATAGAGCTAACGGAATAGAGCCAAGGATTGTCTCTGCCAGAAATATTGGTGGTTTTTCATTGGAACAAGGCCAAATGGAAAATACTCAAAATCCGATGGATGTTGCAATACAAAATGAGGGTTATTTTATAATTAAACCAAAGAATAACGGTGATAATGCTTTTTCAAGAAGAGGAGATTTTCAATTAAATGAAAACACTGAACTAGTTGATGGAGCAGGTAATCAAGTTCTTGATGCAGGTTTGCAACCAATTGTTTTACCACCATTTAGTTCAATGAATATTGCCTCTAATGGTCAGATTACTATTCAACCAATTGGTGGAGACGTTAATGCACCACCAATTGAAGTTGCAATTATTGGAACTGCTATTCCAATTCCAGAGCAAGAATTAAAAAAATCCTTAGATGGTAATATAAGATATACTGATGAAAATACTGTGATTGAATCAAACCAGCAAGCTAAACTTTTAACAGGCTTCCTAGAAAAGAGTAATGTGAATGCTATTGATGAAATGGTCAATTCACTCGACCAACAAAGAAAATTTGAAATGCATGTAAAGTTTATCCAAATGACAGAAGAGTTGGATAATGCTGGCGCAAGTTTGATAAGACTTCCTGGAATGTAATCTTTAAATTAACTAATAATTAAATCTTAGTTAGTTTTACATTGCGTTATTTATAAAAATAAGTAATTTGATATAGATTGGGCGGATAGCTCAGCTGGGAGAGCAATTGCTCGACACGCAATAGGTCGCAGGTTCGATCCCTGTTCCGCCCACCATTATTGAAATTATATTAATTTCAAATTACTGAATTATTTCTTATGATTTGGTAAAAATGAAATATTTGAAAAGGAAAATTGAGTATTTAATTGATAATTATTAAAATTTCTTTTTAAATTTTTTCCTGTTATAAAGACATTATATTTAAAAATAAGGAAATACACTCGGTGTCAAAGCGTAATTTTATAAAAAGTACATTACAAACTATAATTACGAGTGGAGTAGTTGCATCTCCTTTGTTTTTGCCAAATGTAGTCAAATCAAAAAAAAAACATACTTGGGTTGCAGTTTCTGCTTTTGATAAAGGCGGTATATTAGGAAGAGGTTTTCAAAGAGTTTGCGATGATATAACCAGAATATCTGGAGGAGAACTTACGATTAGATTATTCCATGCTAATGAATTAGTGGGAGCTTTTGAGTCATTTGATGTAGTTCAAAGTGGGACCTGTCAGTTAGGTTTTGGGTCACCATATTATTGGGCTGGAAAGTCTAATCCAATAACTTTTCTCTCTGGCATCCCTTTTGGACTAAATGTGCAAGAGATGAATGCATGGTTTTATCATGGTGAAGGAATAAAATTAGCCGATAGTGTGTACAATGATTTTAATTTAAAGTTTTTTCCTGCTGGAAATACAGGAAATCAGATGGGTGGCTGGTTTAACAAAAGAATAAGATCAGTAGAAGATTTTAAGGGTTTGAAGTTTAGAATGCCAGGATTAGGAGGAGAGGTTTTAAAAAGCTACGGAACAAATGTAGTATTACTCCCTGGAAGCGACGTTGTACCATCTCTTACTTCCGGAACAATTGATGGCACTGAATGGATAGGTCCAGCTGCTGATTTGGGAAAGGGTCTCCATCAGGTTTGTAAATATTATTATTACCCTGGATGGCATGAACCAGGAACTTGTTTAGAAGCCTTTATAAATTTGAAAGCATATAATGAACTTAATGGCGATCTTAAAAGACTGCTTGAAATGGCTTTTAAAAAATCTAATAGTGACATAGCATCTGAGTTTTTCGCAAGAAACTGTTACGCGGTAATGAGATTAAAGGAAGATTTTGATGTAAGGTTTACAAGGTTCACAGATTTAACTCTGAAACTTTTAAAAAGAAAATCAGATGAAGTAGTATCTGACTTTGCTAAAAAAGATAAGTTATCAAAAAAAATATTTGAGGATATTATTAAATTTAGAAAAAATGCTATTTTTTGGTCTAATTTCTCAGAAAAGAATTATTTAGAAGCAAGAAATTTGTAGTTAACTAAAGCTTGCTTGGAAGCCAAGTAATGATATTAGGATAAAAATACATAACTAATAACAAAAATATTTGCAAACTTATGAAAGGTACAACACCTTTATATATCTCCATGGTTTTAATTTTTTTTGATGCAACTCCTCTTAAGTAAAATAAGGCAAAGCCAAAAGGAGGAGTTAGAAAACTTGTTTGAATATTTATAGCTATCATGATTCCTAACCAAATTGGATCAAATCCTAATGCAATTAAAGAGGGAGCCACAATAGGAATAATTACAAAAATTATTTCTAGAAAATCAAGAAAAAATCCAATTATAAAAATTGTTGTCATCACTAAACATAGAGAATAAACTGCTCCACCTGGGATATTTGTTAAGAAATCTTCAACAATTCTATCTCCACCAAAACCTCTAAAAACAAGAGAGAATAATGATGCTCCAATTAAAATGAAAAAAACCATTGAAGTTATTTTCAATGATTCAATTGAAACTTGATGTATTTCTATTGTACTAATTTTCTTTTGTATTTTTGCAATAATAAATGATCCCATAGCTCCCAATGCAGCTGACTCTGTCGGTGTTGCAACACCAAATAAAATTGATCCCAGAACAACAAAAATAAGGGTGATGGGAGCAATGATTAGTTTAATTATTGTTATAAGTTCTATTTCATCATTTGTTTCATTCTTCGGAATTGGGAAAGCATTAGGTTTTAATTTAGAGTAGATAAAAATCCACGTTCCATAAAATAATACTAGAATTATCCCGGGAAATATTGCTCCTGAAAATAAATCAATACTACTAACAGGATCAGGAGCCAAATCTCCTTTTATTTGAGCCGCTTTTTCGTTAGCTCCCTGTAAAATATCAGCTAATAAGACTAAAACTATTGATGGAGGAATAATTTGACCAAGCGTGCCACTAGCACAGATTATTCCAGTTGATATTTGTTTATCGTAACCCCATTTCATCATGAGCGGTAAGGATAACACACCCATTGTGACAACTGTGGCACCAACAATACCAGTTGAGGCAGCCATTAGCATGCCGACAAAAAGAGTTGAATATGCAAGTCCTCCCTTTTTCTTCCCCCAGATTTTTGATAGATTTATTAATAATGAATCAACTATGCCAGATTTTTTCATCATGACTCCCATAAAAATAAAAAGTGGTACTGCTATCAGTGTTTCATTTGTAACAATACTAAATATTCTATTTGGAAGAACACCAAGTAGAATGACCGGAAAAAGACCCAATAAATAACCGATATAAGCAAATATAATTGATGTCCCTGCTAAAGTTAGAGCGACAGGAAAACCTAGTATTAATAGTGCAGCGAGCACTATAAATAAAAAAAGTGCCATTAATTCATGACTAATTATTTCCATTTTTACCTTTAACTATTTTATAAATATTATTTATAACTTGAATTATAAGAGTGATTCCCATGAAAAAAATCAAGAATTTCAAAATATAAATAGCCGGTAATCCACCAGTTTCTTTTGAAGATTCTGACAGAAGATATGATCTATAAAAATAATTATAGCTAGAGTCGATTAACAAGATACATAAAGGGAGGGTTAAAAATATATAACCAAGCAGATTAGTTATTTTTTTGTATTGATTACTTGCATTTCTGTATAATAGATCAATTCTTACATGACCATTGTGTTTAAGAGTAAAAGAAATACCCAGAAGGATTATCGACGCATGTAACCAAATATAAAGATCTTGTAGCCATACATAACCTATAGAAAAAAAATATC
>JAOOJU010000011.1 GCA_028407765.1 Rickettsiales bacterium | reverse complement strand
TAGAAAGTCATATCTTGAATTTAAAAATAGGTTTAATTGGATAAGTAAACAACAGTTCGTTAAAGACAGGGATTACACTTATATGTTGTGTGAAGGTCTAACAAAAAATGGAAAAAGGTGCTCCAGAGTTTACAAAAAGAAACTGTTATCAGATCAAGCTTGTATTTGTGGTAGTTACGCAGGAAAGGATTTGTATAAAGAAGATTATATTGATAAACCAAAAAATGACCACAGTTTACATAAAATATTTTTTGAAAGAGTTCCAAAAGTTTATGAAGAAATGAATGTTTTAGTCTGGAAAAGTATGGAAAGATCTGCATGGAAAGAAGCAAATATATATGAAAAACTTTTCCTTTCTTTCTGTTTGGCTTTTAATTTTGTATCGGGAGATTTAACAGATTCAGAGCAAAAATTTTGGAATTTAACTCTTGATGCTGAAAAAAAAGTTAGAGAATTTTTAAATGATCAAGTAGTTACAATAGATCAGCAAGATGAATTTATTTTTTCTGCTCTTGCAGATGGTTTATCTAAAGGGAGAGTAATAAGACCAGTTCAAACTAATTATGGTGTTTCACTTTGCGGTGAAAATTTTGTCAATAACCCAAATGATGTAAATGAAAGAAAGTTTCAGAAAGCACTTCAAATAATCGAAAGAATTGCTGCTATGGGTGTTACCAATAAAGAAGAACTACCATATTATAAGATTAATTAGTCTTTTGGAAGATATATACAAGAAATAAGACTAGATTTTTGTCTAGAATTAATAATTTTTTTTTCATGATCATAAACTATAGAGTATCTGAGATCGCACAAATTTGTAATTAAAAATTCTGGAGTTAAATTTTGTTTATATTTTATTAAAATTCTGTTTCCTGAATCACAGACTTTTAACTTTTCAGTCAAGTCTTTGGTATTTTCTATAATATCTGGAAGACAAACATTCTTTTGAAGATTTGCGTTAGTAAAATTTGGAAAAGAAAAAAGAATAAGAAAGAATATTAACATATTTTTATATTATCGCTGAAACCTTTCCTAATCTTTCAGTTAATCTCATATTTTCTTCATAATCAATTGGTATGCCAATGATAGCTGGCCCTTTCTGTTTAAATGCCTCAGTCAGGGAAGGTAAAAACTCACTTGCAGATTTTATTTCTTTTCCCCACATATTTAATGATTTTGCTAGCAATTCAAAACTGGGGTTTTTAAACCTAAGTTCAGAATGCTCTCCATCAAAGTGAACCTGTTGTTTCCACTTTATTAATCCATACTCTCCGTCTAACCATACCACGGCAACAATATTAATTTTATATCTCACGGCAGTTTCTAAATCTTGAACATTCATCAAAAAACCTGCGTCTCCATTAATTGATAGAACTTTTTTTTCAGGAAAAGCCATTTTTGCTCCAATAGAACCAGGAAGTGCAAATCCCATAGTACAAAAACCATTAGATATCAAACAAGTATTAGGTATTGTACAATTATACTCTCTAGCTACCCACATCTTATGAGCCCCAACATCAGAAAGGACTATATCACTATCGTCCATAAATTTTCTTATATCAGATAAAACTCTTTGAGGCTTCATAGGGAATGATTTATCATAATTATTCATTTCTAAATCATCAATCATTGCGTCTCTTAATTTTTTTCTTCCGTTAATATCAAACAAAGGTAGTTTTTTTTTGTTAAATTTTAATAGTAGTTCTTTGTTAAGTTGATAAAGTGCTCCAGCTAAATCTGAAATTATTTCAACGTTTGGAAGGTAATTTTTATCTATTTCTGCTGGTGTGTAATCTATATGAATAATTTTTTTTTTTCCTTTTTCAACTCTATTCCAGGCTGAAGGACTGTATTCCACTAAATCATATCCAATAGCGATAACTAAATCTGACTCATCAATTGCTAAATTATTAAAATCACCACTACCAAGACCTATGGTAAATAAGCAGTGTTCATCTTCCTTGGATACAGCACCCTTTCCCATGAATGTATTAATAACCCCTATACCAAGATTTTTTGCCAAGATCCTTAACCGATTTGATGCTCTTTTTCTAACAGTTCCATTTCCAGCAAGAATAATTGGATTTTTAGATGAGTATATTAATTCCAAAGCTTCGTTGATTGCTCTATAATCAGCAGCAGGTCTTCTAATTAATGTAGGCTTAATTGGTTCATCATCAATTTCTTCCTTAGCCAAATCTTCAGGAAGTTCTATTACTGTAACACCAGGTTTTTCAGCTTCTGCTATCTTAAACGCCTTTCTTATTACTTCAGTGATATTTTTTGGAGATAAAATTGTTTGTGCCCATTTTGAGATTGGTTGCACCATACCAATTGAGTCCATAATTTGATGACTTTCTTTGTGTAACCTTTTTGTAGAACCTTGTCCAATTATAGCTACTACTGGTGCATGGTCCATATTAGCATCTGCTAATCCGGTCATTAAATTTGTAACTCCCGGTCCAAGAGTAGATAAACAGACACCAGCTTTACCGGTTAATCTTCCAAATGCGTCTGCCATAAATGCAGCAGCCTGCTCGTGTCTACATAGTACAAATTCTATAGTGCTTTTTTTTAGCGATAGCATAAAATCAGCATTTTCTTCGCCTGGAACCCCAAAAATCCTTGTTACTCCTTCTTCTTCTAAACATTTTACAAATAAATCTGATGCTTTCATAAAACCCTTTCTTTTATTTTTTTAAAACTAACATTTTTTCAACTTGCATATCATTCATTGTATATTTTATTCCTCCAATCCCATATCCAGATTCTTTTAATCCCGCAAAAGGCATCCAATCTACTCTAAAAGCAGTATGGTCATTATGAAAAACTGCTGACGCGTTTATTTTTTGAAAAAAATCTAAAATTGAATTTATTTTATTAGTAAATATTGAAGATTGAAAGGAAGATCTACTATTATTTGCTAATGCAATGGCATTATTTAAATCTTCATATTGATAAAGAGAAACTAAAGGGCCAAAAACTTCCAGATTTGATAGTTTGTCTTTTTGATTTACATTAGAAATTATTGTTGGTTCGTAGCTAGTTTTAGATAATTTTTTGCCTCCTGTTATTATATTAGCTCCAGACATTTTAGACTCATTCACCCATTTATCAATTCTATTTACTTCACTTGGCCTAATTAATGGGCCAACTTCTGTTTTAATATGATTTGGGTTACCTAATATCAATTTTTCAACATTATTCTTCAGTTTATCAACAAATTTTTTATATACATTTTTTTTTATAAAAATTTTTTGAACTGATACACATACTTGTCCCGCATGATAAAAAGCACCCTTTGTCACCAATCTAATTAACTCGTCCATATTATCTATGTCATCTTCAATAAAAACTGGAGCCATTCCACCATGTTCGAGTGCGCATCGAGTACCAGGTGCCAGTTTAGATCTTAAAAACCAACCAACTTTACTTGACCCTATGAAGCTAAAAAAACTAACTCTTTTATCTTCAACCATTTTAGTAGCTAAACTAATATTCTCAGGTATTACTATTTGACACCAAAATTTTGGTAATCCAGCTTCTCTAAGCATTTTTATTATGGAAATACATGATAATGGAGTATCTTCGGATGGTTTAACTATTACAGGACAACCAACAGCAATTGCTGGGATAATTTGATGAATAATTAAATTGAAAGGATGATTAAATGCACTTATTGCTAGGACAAGACCAATTGGTTCTTTTTGTGTAAAAGCAATTCTATTTTTCGAAGCCATATTGAGATTCATTGGTATCACTGAACCTGCTTCGTTCTTTAGAATCTCAATACATGACTCAATGCCTTCATAGCCTCTGTTAATTTCTACTATAGTATCTTTTATTGGTTTTCCGCCTTCTTTAACTGCTTGTTTGACTAAAAGATCTTTATTTTTTTCTACAATTGAAGAGAATTTTTTTAAAACATCAATTCTTTGATATAATGGAAAATCAATGGCTTTATTTAATGATAGTTTGTACCCATTTGAGAGTATTTTTTCTATTTCAGAACAATTATTTGTTTTTATCTTTTCAAATGGTGTATCATCCCAAGGCGATTTTACTTCAATTTCTTTCATGACTTAATAATTTCCTAGGTTTTTATTTAAACAGAATATATTATAATAGAAAACTTTTATTTTTATGCCAACATTTGATATTGTCTCAAAAACTGATTTAGCAGAAGTTGATAATGCTATCAATGGAGCTATGCGGGAAATAACCACTCGTTACGATTTTAAAGGAAGCGAGGCAAATATTAATAGAGAGGAACTGGAAATCTTATTAATTGCTGAGGATAACTACAAAATAGATCAAGTACAACAGGTTATGAGAACTCATTTTGTAAAAAGAAAATTAGAAACGAGTGCTTTAAAGTTTTCTGATATAGAAAAGGCAAAGGGTAACACAATTAAACAAAAAGCAACAATAGTTCAAGGAATAGATAGAGATACATCGCAACTAATAAATAAAGAAATAAAATCTAGTAAATTAAAAGTCCAAGTTTCTATAAGAGGAGATGAATTGAGAGTCTCAGGAAATAAAAGAGACACTCTTCAGGAAGCTATAACTATAGTTAAAAAATTAAATGTAAAACAACCTTTACAATTTATAAATTTTAGAGATTAAAATGGATAAAAAGCAATCTGAAAAAAAAAAAATTCTTGATAAAATCATTTCTTCATCTTCTAATTCTTACGAAGATAAAATTGCAGTATTAAGATATTTAGTAAAAAAGGATTCTAAAAACATTTCTTCTGTTTTTTCATCTACTTTAAAGAAAAAAAAGTAGTTTGGATTTAATATTGTTATTTGAAGTAATAATTAAATTCTAGTTTAAAGTAACCATTTCATTTACAAATTATAAAAAATGAATAACCATTGTGCCATTCACTTGTTTTACTATCTACTATCGGCCTTAGATCGTCCTGTGATGTTCTAATTTCTAACTTAGCAATAACTTTTAAATTTAGATCTTTAATTGCCTTCAGTGTTCCTAATCTAACTTGTCTCCAATTCCAATCATCAATAATAAGTATAAATTTTTTAAAAAGACTTGGTTGCACTAATTTGATTGCGTCATAGTGATCAATCATATGATGTGGACCATCAAAGAAAAAAATATTAAATTTTCCTATCATCGAATAATTAATTTTCCTAAAGTCTTTTTCAATTATTTTAAAATTAATATTTTTATTACTTGATTTTCTTATATTTTTGCTAAAAATATTTGATTGATTTCGAATATCTTTGAATGTTTCACTCCAATTATCAATACAAGTAATACTTAAACTATTTTGATACATCGCAGAGCATGCGGTAGAACCAAGCCATGACCCAATTTCTAAATATTTAGGGTCAGGAAAAATTTCTATTAAATTGTTTAATAAATATCTATATTTTTTTCCTGATAATCCTTCAAGGTTTTTTATCCAAAGAGGTATTTTTGAATCCAATGCTTGGGCTTTTTCAAGGGACTTTTTTAATTTTAAAAAGTAGTTGTCTTTAATATCTCCAAAATATTTAATTGAAGTCTCATCTAAACCAATTAAGTCATTTACTATATGTAATAAATTCTTTTTCTTTCTAATCAGTTTTTTTTTGTCTAGATTATTCATAAAAGAAGTTTATTATTTACAAATAAATTATACAAAACTTAATTCTTAAAAAAATTATTATAATAATTGATAAATAAATAAAATGATTGATGAAATAGAAAAATGTAACAACATAGATGATTTTAGAGTATTAGCAAAAAAGAAACTCCCATTTCCAGTTTTTCATTACATTGATGGTGCTGCTGATGATGAAGTCACTCTGAAGAGAAATACTGAATCATTCAACGACTGTGATTTAGTTCCTAATGTTTTAAGAGGTGTTGAAAATATCGATTTATCAACAACTTTGATGGGCAAAAAATTAAGTTTACCATTTTTTCTATCACCCACGGCTTTGCAAAGACTATTTCATTATGATGGTGAAATGGCTGTTGGGAAGGCTGCAGAAGAATTTAATACATTCTTTGGAATCTCTTCATTATCTACTGTATCGGCGGATGATATAAGTAAATTAGTTGGTCCTAAAATATTCCAATTATATTTTCATAAAGATAGAGAACTAACAAAAAGTATGATTCAAAAGTGTAAAGAAAAAAAGTTTGATGCTTTAGCTCTAACCGTGGATACTATCACAGGGGGAAATAGAGAAAGAGATTTAAAAACTGGTTTCACATCCCCTCCAAGATTTGATTTAAAAAGTATTTTAAGTTATGCTTTTTCTCCAAGTTGGACTTTAAATTATCTTTTCAGAAAAAAGTTTGATTTACCATTTTTAAGTGATTACGTTGGTGAAGGTACCAGTTATGCTGTTTCAGTTGCAGATTATTTTAGTACGATGTTAGATCAGAAAATGAATTGGTCAGATGCTGAAAAAATAAAAAAGGATTGGAATGGTCCTTTTTGCTTAAAAGGAATCATGTCCGTTGAAGATGCCAAAACTGCAGTTAAAATAGGGGCTACTTCAATTATGTTATCAAATCATGGAGGGAGACAACTTGATGGCTCTAGATCACCTTTTGACCAACTAAAAGAAGTTTTGGATAGTGTGGGCGGTGAAATTGAAGTTATTTGTGATGGTGGCATAAGAAGAGGAACACATATATTAAAAGCTCTATCATTGGGAGCAAATGCTTGTTCAGGTGGAAGATTATATTTGTATGCTCTAGCTGCAGGAGGTTATATAGGCGTTAAACAATCACTAAATAATTTAAAAAATGAGTTAATTAGAGATATGAAGTTAATGGGTTGTAAAAAAATAACCGATTTAACGAGAAATAATATAAGATTTAAAAATGTTAAAGATTAAAATACTGTTATTTTTGTTATTTTTTCATTCTATAGTATATTCTAAAGCTAATGATTCGCCAGATTTTAATTCACCTAAAACAGAAGATTCTTGGAATAAATGGATTAAAAAAATAAAAAAAGATATTGATAAATTAAGTCTAAAATCTGAAACTAAAGAACATCTCGATAATATTACATATAATAAAAGGGTTATTGAACTAGATAGAAAACAGCCTGAATTTAGAATGAATTTCAAAGAATACCTTCAAAAAGTTGTTCCCGAATCTAGAGTTAGTCTTGGTAAAAAAAAATACCAAGAAAACAAAGACTTACTTTTAGAGATTAAAAAAGTTTATAATATTAATCCATATTTAATACTTTCTTTATGGGGAATAGAAACTTCCTTTGGTTCGCACACAGGTGGTTTTGATACACTAAATTCATTAGCAACATTAGCTTACGATGGGAGAAGATCTGAGTTTTTTTATAAAGAATTTAAATATTCGCTTGAAATTATTGATAAAGGTTATGTTAGCCGTAAAAACCTTAGAGGTTCATGGGCAGGTGCCATAGGACAAACTCAATTTATGCCAAGTACTTTTATAAGTTTTTCTCAGGATTTTGATATGGATGGAAAAACTGATTTATTAAACAATAAAAAAGATGCTCTTGCTTCTGGGGCAAATTATTTAAATAAATTAGGATGGGACGATGGACTTGAATGGGGTGAAAAAGTTTCAATTGTGGTAGAAGATAATAATTTACAGACACTCGCAAAAGAAAAAACATATAAGAACCAAAAATATTGGGAAAAATTTGGAATCAAATTAAAGAAAAATTATCAAGATAAAGAACTCAGACTTATTATTCCAGATAACGAATTAAAAAATTACTATTTAGTTACAAAAAACTTTGATGTAATATTAAAATGGAATAGGTCAAATTATTTTGCTTTAGCAGTGAATATACTATCCGATAAAATTAAGTAAACAATGAATAGAAAACTTTCAATTATACTTATATTATTTTTTTTGTGTGGATGTTCAGAAACAACTTTTTTAATCAATTCAGCCAAAAGAATAACTGACCTAGACAATAAACCAACGTACAAGATTGGAAATCCTTACAAAGTTAAGGGCCAATGGTTTTATCCAGCAGTTGATTATAATTATGATGAAATTGGCATAGCATCTTGGTATGGACCAAATTTTCATGGCAAAAAAACAGCTAACGGAGAAATTTTTGATCAAAATACTATCTCTGCAGCTCATAAAACATTACCGTTACCATCAATAGTTAAGGTTACAAATTTGGAAAATAATTTAAGCCTCGAAATCAGAATAAATGATAGAGGTCCATTTATCAGAGGAAGAATTATTGATTTATCTAAAGAAGCAGCGAAAGAACTTGATTTTTTTAAAAATGGCACAGCTAAAGTCAGAGTGCAAATAGTCGAAGATAAGAGTAGAAAAATTGCCTTAGATTATGAAAATTATAAAACTTATTTATCAGACGTAGCTGCTCAAGAAGATTTTGAAAAATTAGCGATACCAAAAATAAAAAAAGAAAAAAACAATGAAAATAATAAAAAAATTAATTCTAAAAAATCAGAAAATAAAAACAAAATACACGTTCAAGTAGCAGCTTTTAATGATATCAGAAATGCAAACGATTTAATCAAAAAATTGTCTGATTTTAAAGTTTTTGTTAAGAGAGACTTGGTTGGAGAGAAGTATTTTTACAGAGTAAGAATTGGTCCAATTTTTGATATGTCCTTTGCAGAGAGAATTAAAGAAAAACTTTTTCTCAAGGGATTTAATAAATCTAGAATTATTATTGAGGCTATAAAATGAATAAAATAATATTGTTTTTGTTTATCTTTTTTTTAATTTTTTCAAATCATTCCTATTCTTTAGATACAAAAGCAAAACAAGCAATAATTTATGATCTAGAAACTAATACTGTTATTTTTGAAAAAAATGCAGATGATTTGATGTCTCCGAGTTCAATGAGTAAGCTTATGACAGTCTATTATACCTTTAAAAAGCTTAAAGAAGGTGAAATTTCTTTAGATGACACTTTTAAGGTAAGTAAAAAAGCCTGGAAAAAAGGTGGTTCAAGAATGTTTGTTAACCCTAATTCATATGTAACAATCGAAGATTTACTTAAAGGTATCATAATACAATCTGGAAATGATGCATGCATAACCATAGCTGAAGGTTTTTCTGGAACTGAAGAAAATTTTGCAAATGAATTAAATCAACTTGCATCAGAGATTGGTTTAGAAAACTCAAACTTTACGAATTCAACTGGTTGGCCGGACCCAGATCATTTAATGACTGCTAGAGATATAATGAAATTATCAATAAGGACTATTCAAGATTTTCCAGAGCTTTATCAATTATACTCAGAAAAAGAGTTTACTTATAATAAAATAAGGCAAGTAAATAGAAATCCTCTTCTTTTCAACAATAAGCAAACAGATGGCCTAAAAACTGGTCACACATCTCTTGGAGGATATGGTTTATCTGCTTCAGCAATAAAGAATAATCGAAGAATAATGTTAGTTATTAACGGTTTAGAATCGAATAGCGATAGAAAAAAAGAATCAAAGAGGCTTATGGATGCGGCTTTTTTTCAATTTAAGAATTTTAAGATTTTAGATGAAAATGATGATATCGAAAAAATTAATGTTTGGGGTGGTGTAAAAGGAAAATTATCAGTTTATACCAAGAATAATTTATCAATCACCATTCCGAGTTTACTTCAAAAAAAAATAAAAGTTTTAATACAATATTCATCTCCTATTTTTGCACCAGTCAGGAAAGATGATGTGGTAGCAAAGTTAGTTATTAAAAATGGTAACGATATTCTAAAAGAATTTGATTTATTTGCAAAAGAAGAGATTATTAAGACAAATTTCATTAATCTCATAATTCTAAAATTCAAATACTTAGTCTTTGGTGAAAGTATATATAAAAACTGATGAAAAATTTTATAACTTTTGAAGGAGGAGAGGGAACAGGTAAGTCAACGCAATCCAAACTTTTATTTAACTCAATTTCAAAAGTTACAAAAAAAGTTTTTTTAACAAGAGAACCAGGAGGAACTAAGCTGTCTGAATTATTGAGAGATCTATTAGTCAAAAAAAATTTAAGTTGGGAACCAATAACCGAAATACTTTTAATCAATGCAGCAAGAAATGAACATATCCAGAAATTTATAATACCTAAGCTTTCACAAAAAAATATAATTATTTGTGATAGATATATTGATTCTACTTACGCTTATCAAATTAAAGCTCAAAAAGTTAATAAAAAAATTTTTGAAATTTTAAATAGAATTGTTGTAAAGAAAATAATTCCTAATACTACATTTTTAATTGACGTTGATCCCAAAATTGGTGTCAAAAGATCACTATCAAGGAAAAATTCAGAAATAAAATATGAAAATTATGAATTGAGTTTTCATAAGAAAATTAGAAAATCTTTTTTAGATTCTTCGAAAAAAAACAAAAGATTTTTTGTGCTTGATGGTAATCAAAAGATAGAAAAAATTCACAGGTTAATTATTGATAAAATAAATAAAAAGAATATAACTAAGAATAAAATTCCTTATAGTTTATAGTTATGAGTTTTGATGATACTGAAATTTATGGTCATAAAAAACAGTATAATGTTTTATTAAATGCTTATAATAATAAATTTCCCCAATCATGGATTTTTAATGGTGAAGAGGGTATTGGCAAAGGGTTAGTTGCAAGAAAATTTATTTTTTGGTCACTCGCTCGAGACTATATTGATCCAAAATTAATGGAAATTGGACATTTAAGTAAAGAACAAATAGCTTATGTAAATTCAAGATTTATAGGATCAGTCTCGGAGATAAATAATAATAAAGAAAAGGTAGATGATATTAATTCTATAAGAAAGTTAATTGAAAATATTTCATTAACAAATTTTTCTGAAAAAAATTATAAGTACATTATTATTGATAATGTTAACCTACTCAATCTAAACTCTAAAAATGCTTTGTTAAAAACAATTGAGGAACCTCCTGAAAAAACAATTATAATTTTGATTTGTCATAATATAAAATTGATTCCTGAAACAATTTCATCTAGGTGTGTTAGATTAGATTTTAATAACTTAAACATCAATGAATTTAAAAAATATCTTTTAAATAATAGTGAAAATCTAACTGAGAAAGAAATAAATCAAGTTTATGATTTTTCACAGGGTAGGCCAGGTTATTATGAATCAATAAAGAGTTTAGGGGGATTAGAAATCATAAAAAATATTGAAGAAATAGTTTCAAAAAGCAAATTGGATCATTTAAATATTAAGAATATTTCGGATAAATTAAACAAAGATTCAGGAATCTTATATAAAATGATAATAAATTTTTTTTATTATAATTGTTTAAGTTTAATAGAAATTTCACAAGATCGAGAGATTTTAAAAAATATAATTTTATTCTTTGAATTCTTAAATAAAGATGGAGAGTCAAATTTAAATATTGACAAGAATCAAATTCTAACAACAATATTCGTCAATTATTTCAAATTATTCAAATCGCAATGAAAAGAATATATATAACCACTCCAATTTATTACGTAAATGATATACCTCATATTGGACATGCATATACTTCAATAATATGTGATACAATTAAAAGATTTTATCTATTAAAGGGTTTTGATGTAAAGTTTCTCACTGGAACTGATGAACACGGATTAAAAGTTGAAAAAGCAGCAAATAATAAAGATCTTTCACCAAAGAAATTTGTTGACGAAATTTCTAAGAATTTTATAAATCTAACAAAGTTTTTAAATTTATTAAATGATGACTTTATTAGAACTACAGAAGCTAGACATAAAAAATCAGTTGAAAAATTTTGGAATAAACTTCTTGAGAATGATCAAATTTATTTAGATAAGTATGAAGGTTGGTATTCAATCAAGGATGAAAGTTTTTTTCAAGAAAAAGAATTAATAAAAGTTAAAGATAAATTTCAGACAATTGATGGTGGGGTTGTAGAATGGATAGAGGAAGAAAGCTATTTTTTCAAATTATCAAAATGGGAAAAAAAATTACTGGATTATTATGAAAAAAATCCAAATTTCATTAAACCAGAGTCTAGAAGGAACGAAGTAATAAGTTTTGTTAAATCTGGTTTGAAAGATTTGTCTATTTCAAGAACAAGTTTTAATTGGGGTATAAAAGTTCCTAATTCTGAAAAACATATAATTTATGTATGGATTGATGCACTTACTAACTATTTAACGGCTATCAATTTTCCAATGGTTACGAGTAATGATTTAGAATTTTGGCAAAATTCTTACCATATTATAGGTAAAGATATTTTAAAATTTCATGCTGTATATTGGCCAGCTCTATTAATGGCAATAGATTTTCCTCTTCCTAAAACTATTTTTGCACATGGTTGGTGGACAAATGAAGGAAAAAAAATATCTAAATCAGCTAAAAATACTATAGAACCCAATAAATTAATTTCAAAATTTGGTTTAGATCAAGTTAGGTATTTTCTAATTAGAGAAGTAACATTGGGACAAGATGGTGATTTTTCTGAGCAAGCTTTTATCAATAGAACCAATTCAGATTTGTCAAATAGCTTGGGTAACCTTGTTTCAAGAACAATTAAATTAACTAATAAATATTTTGATAATAAATTTCCTTCGGAAATAAATAAAAATACCTTGAATTCATCTATATTAATTGATGGGTATGAACTTCTTAAAAAATTTGAAGAAAATATTACTAACTTTGAATTAAATAAAGGTCTTGAAAAAGTTTGGTTTTTTATTAGCCAATTAAATCAATTTATTGATAAAATGGAACCATGGGCTACCATTAAAAATGATAGGGACAAAACTGCAGTAACTCTATCAATAATAATAGAGAGTATAAGGTTAATTGGGATAATACTCCAACCCTTTATTCCCATCGCGGCAAAAAAAATTTTAGATATATTAAATATTGATAATGATAAAAGAAGTTTTAAGTTTTATAATATGAAATATTTAATTAAAAAAGATCACCCATTAAATGATGCTGAATCACTATTCCCAAGACTCGATGTATGATATTGTAGATAGTCATTGTCACCTTGATTTTAAACATTACGTCAACGATTTGGACGATGTCATAAAACGCGCTCATGAAAATAAAGTTAAATATTTAATGAGTATTTCAGTTGACTTAGAAAATTTTCAGAAAATCAAAAGTATAACTGAGAAATATGAAAATGTATGGTGTACTACTGGCATTCACCCAAATCATGTAGAATTTATCAAAGATTTTAAAATTGATAAAATTTATAATGAATTAGAGAATAATATCAATAATCCTAAAGTTATAGGTCTAGGGGAGACTGGTTTAGATAAATATAGAGATGATAAATATTTGAATAGGCAATTAGAAAGTTTTGAAGTTCATCTAAAGTTGTCTGGTGAAAAAAATATCCCAACTATTGTTCATACAAGATCTGCAGAATCAGAAACTATTCAAATGCTTAGTTCAAATGTAAAAAAATATAATTCAAAAGGCCTAATCCATTGTTTCAGTTCCTCAAAAGAAATGGCTAAGGTTGCTTTAGATCAAGATTTTTTTATTTCAATATCTGGTATAATTACATTTAAAAATATAAGTGAGCTTAGAGAAGTAGTAAAATATATTCCCATACAAAAACTGTTAGTAGAAACTGATGCACCATATTTAGCTCCAGCTCCACACAGAGGAAAAAGAAATGAACCCTCGTTTATAAAACATACTATTGAACAAATTGCTGAAATTAAAAACATGGAATATAATGAAGTTGTGAGAGCAACAACAAAAAATTTTTTTGAATTATTTACTAAAATTAATATTTAATGACATTTGAAGTTACAATTTTAGGGTGCGGAAGTTCGACTGGTGTTCCTGCTATTGGAAATAATTGGGGTAATTGTGACCCTAATAATCCTAAAAATATTAGAATGAGATCCTCTATTCTAGTCAAAAGTGAGAGTAGTACAATTCTTATTGATGCTGGACCAGATCTAAGGCAACAACTATTAAACTCAAATGTTGATAATCTTGATGCAGTTTTTGTAACGCATGGTCATGCAGACCATATACATGGAATAGATGATTTTAGGTTTCTTAATGTTTTAATGAATAAGGATATCAATTTATTTGCCAGTAAAAAAACAATTGGACAAATAAAAGAAAAATTTGGATATGTATTTGAAAAGTTAAATCCTCAAGCTAATGGTTATTATTATAAGCCTTGCCTAATTCCAAATATTATCAAACCAAGCTTTCAACTGAATAAATTAAAAATTAAAACTTTTGATCAGAATCATGGTTTTAGTATTTCAACAGGTTTTAGAATTAATAATATTGCTATTTCAACTGATGTTGTTGATTTAGATGCAGAAGCATTTGATAACTTAAACAATCTCGACTTATGGATAGTAGATTGTTTGAGGTTCAAACCACACAAGACTCATGCTCATTTGGAGAAAACATTGCAATGGATTGATAAGGTGAAACCTAAAAAATCAATTTTAACTCATATGAATTATGAGGTTGATTATGATGCAATATCAAAGATGCTTCCAAAGAATTGTTATGCTGCTTACGATGGGATGAAAACTAAAGTCTGAAATTTTTAATTTCTTTTTTTACTGCATTAGAAAAAAAATCAACAACGTTCCTTATTCTATTTATTTTAAGTAAATCTTCATGAACTGTAACCCAATATTGTCTTATAACTTTAATTTCATTCTGTAATACAATCCGTAATGAGCTTTCTTTTTTTGCAATAAAAGTATGTAACAGAGAAATACCTGCACCTTGTTTTACAGCATTTAATTGTGCTCGCAAACTATTGCTTCTGAATATTATTTTCATTTTTTTACTTATATCTTCCAGATATTTCAATTCTGGAAAATCTATTAAATCATCTACATAGCTAATAAATTTATGCTTATCTAAATCCTTAATTGTCAGTATTGATTGATTGTTTTGTAAATAATCATTTGATCCATAAAGTCGTAGTTCATAATCAGCCAATTTCCAAGCAATTAATTTTCCTTTTGTTGGTCTTGAGAGAGTAATTAAAATATCTATTTCCCTTTTTAATAAACTTCTTGCTTTTGTGTCTGCCAACAGTTCCAATTCAATTTCTGGATATAACTCATAAAATTCTTTTAAATACCTTGTAAATATTTCTACTCCTAAACCCTCGGGAACTGCAATCCTCACTGCACCAGAAATATTTGGGCTCTTATTAAAAAAACTTTGGTTTATGGAAAAAATTTCTGATTCCACTCTTTCAGCATAAACAATTAACTGCAGACCACTATCATTACAAACATATGAATTATTAGACCGAAAAAAAAGTTTTGTACCAAGTTTTTGCTCCAATCTTAATATTCTTCGTGAAACTGTAGTGGACTCAATTTTTAGTTTTTTTGCAGCTAAATTTAATTTTCCACTTCGTGAGAGAGTTAAAAACGATTCTAGATCATTCCAATTAAACATTATACGTCAATTATAATGCAATTTTGCATACTTTAAAGTAAAAAAAACATATTGAAATGCTTTTTTTTTGTAGTATTTTAAAACAAGTATATTTATATGGTTAATAGATGTTAAGTAATATAAATCAAATAGGTCACTTTATTGATGGTAAAGAGATATTTGATGAAGGAGAAAAAATTGATGTTTTTAACCCTTCAACTGGAGAAATTCATGGATTTCTGTGTTCAGCTACAAAAAAAACTATCAATAAAGCTATTTCTAATTCTGAAAAAGCGTTTCAATTATGGAAAGAAACATCAATTACAAAAAGAACTTCTATACTTTTTGAATATAAATACCTTCTTGAAAAAAATATTGATAAAATTGCAGAACTTATAGGAGAAGATCTAGGTAAAACACTCAATGATGCAAGGGGAGAAGTAAGAAGAGGCATCGAAAATGTAGAGTATGCATGTGGTATTGCCAATTCAATTAAAGGGGAGCATAATAAAAATATAAGTACACTTATTGATTCTTGGAGTCAATTCGAACCATTAGGTATAGTTTTGGGTATTACTCCATTTAACTTTCCTGCAATGGTTCCCATGTGGATGTTTCCACTAGCTGTAGTTGCGGGAAATACATTTATTCTTAAACCTTCTGATAAAGATCCAATTGCAACTTTATATTTGGCAAAACTATTTAAAGAAGCAGGACTTCCTGATGGAGTTCTTAATGTATTAAACGGTGGTAAAGATGTAGTTAATCATTTAATCAACGATAAAAGAATAAAAGGAGTAAGCTTTGTTGGTTCAACTCCAGTTGCAAAACACATATATGATTCAGCAGCTAAAAATGGAATTAGATGTCAAGCTCTTGGAGGCGCAAAAAACCATGCTCTAATTCTTCCGGACGCTGATGTCAAACAGACGGTTAAACAGCTTTTAGGAGCAGCATATGGTTCCTCTGGACAGAGATGTATGGCTTTGTCAGTTGCTGTATTAGTTGGAGACATAGCAGAAAAAGTTATAAAAGAATTAAAAAAAGAAATACAAAAATTTAAAATAGGGAAATTTAATAAAAAATTAAATGATTTTGGTCCCTTAGTATCAAAAGAGCATCGAGATAATGTTATAAAACACATAAAAAGTGCAGAGAAAGATGGTTCTAAAATTTTAATAGATGGAAGAAAAAGGAGAGAAGGAGAAAAAGATTTTAAAAATGGTTATTTTCTTGGAGCAACACTGATAGATAATGTTAAAGTATCAATGAAGTCATACAAAGAAGAAATATTTGGACCAGTTCTTCAAATAATTAGGGTTAAAACATTTGAAGATGGACTTGATTTAATTAATAAAAACACTTTTGGTAATGGATGTTGTGTTTTCACAAGTAATGGAAAAGCTGCAAGAATATTCACTCAAAAAGTTAATATAGGAATGGTTGGTATTAATATCCCTTTGCCTGTTCCATCTTCCTCCCACAGTTTTGGAGGTTGGAAAGATTCATTTTTTGGAGACCTGAGTATTTATGGTCCAGATGGGTTAAGGTTTTATACTCAAAGAAAAACTATTACTGAAAAATGGCCAGAATCTAAATCTATCAATCAAATAAAATTTACTATGCCTACTAACTAAACAAACAATAAAGGAGAACAATCATGAAAAAAATAAATTTTTTAATAATATTTTTTATTACAATTAGTTTTTTTAATACAATTGAAACTAAAGAATTAGAAATTGCATGGGAAACTGAAGCTAAATTTGAATTACCGGAATCGGTTATTTATGATTCTACTAATGAAGTTCTTTATGTATCAAATATTGTTAATCATCCTTTTAAAAAAGATGGTTCGGGCTATATTTCGAAGATTGGCTTGGACGGTTCAATAATAAATCTTAAGTGGATTGAGTCTTTAAATGCACCAAAAGGTCTAACGATCGTAAATGAAAAGCTTTACATAGCTGATGTGGATGAATTGGTGGAAGTTGATATTGCAACAGAAAAAATTGTAAAAAAACATAAGGGTATTGGAGCAGTATGCTTTAATGACGTAACTCACGATAAATATGGTAATGTCTATGTTGGTGACACTTATACTGATAGCATATACAGAACTAATCAATTTGGACAATTACCATTGTGGCTTTATAGTGCTAACCTAGCACCCAATGGAATCCATATTGATAATGAAAGTGGAAAAATGATTGTTGGAAGTTGGGGATCTGTTATGGAAGGTTGGGGAACTCCTGAAAAGGCAGGTAACCTAAAAAGTATTGATTTGAATTCTAAGAAAGTTAAAAACCTAGGTTCAGACAAACCTATTGGAAACTTAGACGGTGTAGAAGCAAACGGTAAAAATTCATATTATGTGACAGATTGGTCATCTGGAAAATTATATGATATTAAGAAAAATGGTAGATTTGAAGAACTTAAAACGTTAGGAAAAGGTGCCGCTGATCATGAAGTTATAATTGAAAAAAAATTAATACTTGTTCCAGTTATGACTGAAGGAAAAGTTGTTGCGTTAAAAATTGATTAAATATGTCATTCCAAAGAATAAGGACTCTTGACGGTATAGCAAAGCCTTTTGTCAAATTAGTTGAAAAATGCTATCCAGACGCCTTTATCTTTGTGATTATTTTATCAGTATTAACATATATACTGGCTATATTTATTGCCGATGCCTCCCATACTGAAACTATAATGGCATGGGGGGACGGCTTACCCAAGCTTTTCACATTTACTGCACAAATTACTTTAATAATGATCGGTGCTCATGCTCTGGCCCACACTGAACCTGTTGAAAAATTTTTATATATAATTGGTGGAATACCCAAAACATCTACCCAAGCTTATGCATTGGTGACTTTTTGCTCTGGATGTGCTAGTTTAGTCGCTTGGTCTTTAGGCCTGATAGTAGGTGGAATTGTTTCAAAGTACGTTGCGCTTGGATGCCTAAAAAAAAAGATTAAGATTCATTACCCACTTCTTGTGGCATCAGCCTATTCTGGATACGTAATTTGGCATATGGGATATTCTTCATCAAGTGCATTGTTTGTCTCTACACCAGGTCATATGCTTGAGGACAAAATTGGTGTCTTACCGGTAACCGAGACTATCTTTAGCTCTTTTAATATTTCTTTAGCCCTATTTACATTGCTAATAATAACTTTAATTAATCCATTAATGAAACCAAAAGATAAAGAAGAAATAATCGAAATCAAACAAAAAGTCATAAAAAAAGAAATCAAGGTTAAGAGTAATATACAAATAAATCAGAATAATAAAAACTTATTATATAACATTGAAAATAAAAGATATTTTAGTACTTTTTTGGGTCTAGTTCTTCTTTTTTATATTTTTTTTAGTTATTACCTTAATGGATTTTTCTTAACTCTCTCGTTTGTTAGTTTTACCTTCCTTGGGGTAGGGTTATTATTATCAAATTCTCCCATGCATTTTGTAAAACTGGTGAATAATGCTTCCCAAACAGTTGGTCCAATTATTCTTCAGTATCCTTTTTATGCAGGTATTATGGGAATAATGGGTAATACAGAATTATTAAATGTCATAGCTGATTGGATAACTTCAATATCTACAAAAGAAACTCTTGGCTTTTACTCCTTTTTATCTGCAGGAATAGTAAATATGTTTATTCCATCAGGAGGAGGTCAATGGGCAGTTCAAGGACCTGTAATGATTGAAGCTGCCAAAGCTTTAGATGTTGATCCTCGAGTTATAGTACTAAGTGTATCTTATGGCGATCAATGGACAAATATGATTCAACCATTTTGGACAATTCCTTTGCTTGCTATTGCGGGTTTACATATGAGACAAATTATGGGTTATACTTTCGTAATTTTTATCGTAACAGGCCTAATTTATAGTTCTGGAACTATATATATGGGCTATAATATTTGATTTGTATATAATATGGATTAATTAATGAGAAATATATAATAATGCGATCGCATAATGTATATTATGTTAAATTATAGATTATTCTTTTTAAATAATTTTCCTTAATTGACTGTCTAGTTGGAAGAGAAAAAATTTTTTTCCACATTAAATTTGTATTAATTAAATCCGTATGGGAATATTTATTAAAATCATACCTTAAATGAAGTGGTTTATATCCATCTTCAATTTCTATTGCATTAAGAATAAAATACTTTCTAAAGTCAATTTTTGAGTCGTTCAATATATATAACTTATTATATATCGAGTGATCATGATCGATAAAATCTAGATATTTAAACTTATTTAATAACTTTTTTTTCCATATTTCTGCATTATTTATGCGACATTTAATTATTTTTTCAAGGTTTTCTAGCTGGTTTAATATTAAAAATGCCTCAATTTCATTAAATTTAAAAATATCAAAATCACATAATCTAGGCTCGTTACTTTTATTTAAATTTAATAAATGAGTGAAGATCCTTCTGGTAGATCTTTTAAAATAATTATTAGAATAATTATCTTTAAACGAATTTATTCTTTTAAAAATTTTCTCAAAACCTTCATCGCACAATTCCAAGTTATCATTGATAAATTTTTGTTTTGAAAGAACGTACCCTCCTCCACTACTTAAGATTGGTTTTCCTTCACCAAAACTAAAGAAACTTATGTCAGAAAATGTTCCTATTGGTTGATTATGTACTTTAAGTCCCAAGGACTGACAACCATCTTCTACTGCTAAAATTTTTTTTTTTTGTGCTAATTCAATAATTTTAAATGTATCATTTGAAAAACTACCACCCAAATGAGGAATAATGATTACTTTTGTTTTTAAATTTATTGCTTGTTTTACACTTTTATATGAGATACCTAAGTCTTTGTTTATGTCCACAAAAAACGGTTTAAGACCTAATTTTATGATTGGTTGTATTAGACCTATACATGAATATGAAGGTATAATAATTTCATCATTTTTTTTTAAATTTAGATTTTTTAGAATTAGTAATAATGCAGATCTGCCTGAGTTAGTTAAAGCAATTCGATAACTTCGACCATAGTATTTTTTTAGTATTTCATAAACTTTTTTCTTTTGATTAATTTTTATTTTATCATTATTATTCATTTGTTTAATTGCATAGATATCACTTTCATTCCATTCGTTACTCAAAAAGGGAACATACAAACCAGAAATTATTTTTTTTAAATATATTAAATAATTGTAGTAATTTTCTTGATAATCATTCATAAAATAAAATGCTTAATATTCTTTATAAATTATATCTCAAATTAAATAAATCTGCATATAAAAACAAATTACTTTATTGGTGTAAAAAAAATCAAAAAAAAAATATTGTACTTCTTACATTTGATTGCGAAACACAAAGAGATATGGATGTTCTTGATAAACTTCACAAAAAATTATCAGATATTAAAATTACTCCATACTTTGCAGTCCCCGGCGAACTGATAGAAAAAAATAAATTACTTATACAAAACCTGTCAAAAAAAAAATGTTTTTTTATTAATCATGGTTATAAAATTCATACGATTTATGATGATTTTAAAAAAAAAAACTTTTCTTCTTTCAGCTATAATAATCTGGCTAAGTCTGTTATTGCTGAAGATATAATTAAGGGTCACAATTCCATTAAAAAGATTACAGGTCAAATACCAGATATTTTTAGAACTCCACATTTTGGTAGCTATTCAAATAAAAATTCTATGAATTTCATATATGATATTCTATTTGATCTAGGTTATAAATTTTCGTCTTCAACTACACCTATATACTCCTTTTCTAAAGCACCTTTTTATAAGACAAATAATATAATAGAAGTTCCAATAAGTAGTTGTTTAAACAAACCTCTTCAAATAATTGATAGTTGGGCATTTATTGGATCAAAGGATAAAACTGAAATTACTGATTTAATAGATGAAATGAATAAATATTTTATATTGATGGAAAATAATACTTTTTTTTTAAATACTTACTTTGATCCTTCAGACATAATAAACTATGATATTTTCTTTGAAACATTGAGTAAATTTACAAAATGGTCCGTTAATGACTTTGGACAACTAAATGATAAAGAAACAAAAAAAAATATTATTAATTAGTTACTGCTTACCACCAGATCCTTATCCAGAGTCTTATGTTACAGCTAAAATAATCTCTAAACTTACTAATTTTTTTGAGATTGATATTTTAACTTCAACTCAGAAAGAAAATACTTTTACCAAAGACCATTCTCTGGATAATTATTTTAATAAAAAAGTAAATATTATAACTGTTTTTCCTTCAAAAGTGACGGATTTCTTCTTATCTTTATCACGTTTTCCTCTGAGACCAGATAGATGGATTTTAATGTATATGAAAATGATCAAAAAATTAAATTCAATAAATCTTGATAGATATGATTATTTCTTCACGCGGTCTCAATTTCACTCTTCTCATTTAATAGGACTATACCTCAAGAAAAAGTTTCCTGAAAAAAAATGGATTACGTCATTTTCAGACCCATGGTCAAATAACAAATATCAAAGAAAGATTCCACTGCTAGATCAAATAAGTAAAGTTTTGGAAAATAAAGTTAAAAAAAAATCAGATTTATTAATTTTTCCTTTAAATAAACTTAAAGAAAATTTCATTCAAAGTTCTGATAAATTTGAAAAAAAAACTTTGATTATTCCTCATACAATTGATGAAAGTTTATATCTTAATAAACCCAAAAAAAATAAAAAGTTTACTATCAGGTTTTTCGGGAAAATTTATGGAGATAGAAATATTATTCCTTTTGTTAATGCATTAAGAATTATTTTAAAAGAAAATAAGAATATAATAGTTGAATTTTACACTCGCAAAGATCCAATTTTTGAATATTTAGCTAAGGATAAATTATTGAAAAGATATTTAAAATTTAAACCATATGAAGGTTATTTAAAAGCCCTCAACATAATGGAAAATAGTGATCTCCTTTTGATATTTGATTCAGATATTAGTAAAAACTCTATTTTTTTTCAAAGTAAAGTTCTTGATTACATTGGTTCAAAGTCAAGAATACTTCATATTGGAGATTATAATACAATTAATAAAAAATTAACTATAGAATCTAATGGTTTAGAAGCAAAAAATGAACTAAACAGTATATTAAATAAATTAAAATTAGCAATTAAGGAAAAAGAAGGTTTTAAGTTTAATTCTGATCTACTCAGTCAATATGATTCACAAAAAATAGCTAATAAACTTTATAAAAGAATAATTAGATTAGATTAGATTAATGATAAAAAAAAATAAACTTAAGTTAACCATAGATGCTTTTATACCAATATTTTTTTTTCTTCCATTCCTGACAATATATATACCAATTGGTTTACAAGGATTAGATGCATCAAACCTCACGTATCCGTTTGTATTGGTTTACGATTATAAAGCACTAAAAATACCAAATATAATTCAGATATTAATTATATTTTTTTTCATAATTTATTTTATTTTTTTTGGAAAAGTATTTTTATTTAAGAAAATTTTAATTCCTTTTTATATTTTAATCATTTTTTCAATATACTCATCCTTAAGTTCAAATGAGATACTTCTGAGTTTAAAAAGAACAGCTATTACTTTTATTCCTATGTTTTTTATTATTCATTACTTTTCAAGCCATAAAGAACCTTCTAAAATTTTTAATCTTTTTAGTAATAATTTCACTTACTTTATTATTATTTTATGTGCTTACGCTTTGTTAGTGCATATTTTTGATACCGTTGGGACATTAGGTTTACCTGGAAAATCATCGGAACGCCTCATGGATTCAATCAAAATGGATTTAGGAGAAGGTTTTTATCGATTTGTAAACTATTTCAATCCAAATAATGGATATGACGACAGTGCTCAAAAATGCGGAAATATAGGTTTTTTTAAAATTTTTGATATGTATTTTGGACAATTCTATAGTTGCAGAAATTTCTATGAAATCTGGCTTTCAAGACCGTCAAGTTTATTATCAAATACTATAGGTTTTTCTCAGTTATTATTAGTTTCATTAATTATAGTTTTTAATAGGTTCCTATCTCAAAAAAAATATTATTTTCTTTTAGTTTTCTTTGTTTTTCTCATTTTTTTTATGTGGACTTTTTCAAGAGCAAATCAAATTCTACTGATTATATCATTAGTTTTTTTAAGCATTTCTTTTAAAAATATTAATAAATTAATTTCAATAAGTATTATTACTATAACTTCTTCTTTTTTGATTATTGTTTTTTTATCTACTAGTTTGTTGAAAGGAAATTATTTAGAGCCTCACAACGCAATAAATCTTGAGAGACTTTCATTGTTTTTAAATATTGCAAATTATTGGGAGTCATATAGTTATACTGGAGTTGGTTTTGGACTTAGCTATGAAGGTTTTTTAAATTCAATTAAAACTAAACTTAATTATCAGAGACATTTAGATGTTGTTTCAATTCCATCAACCTTTATGACTATACTAATAGAGCTTGGATTGGTAGGTTTTATAATGCTTAATTTATGTATATTTTTTCCAACCTATAATTCAGATAATAATAATAAAATTTTATTGGTTTTGATTTTTTGTATTTCTTTAACTCAATTAACGGATATAAGCTTATTCAGATTTCATCCATTAAATTTCTTTTTTGCATTTTTACTTGGATTAATTTCAAATAATAATTACGAAAATGAAAAATTTAAAAAATAATTATTTTAATATAAAAAAATTTGAGAATATTCATTCTGAAAAATGGGATAGATTTAACCTTGAATCAAAAAATGGTTGGTTATGGCATACGTCAGATATCTTGAGAGCTAAATCTGAATGGAAAAATTATAAGAACCTGAGTTTTTTTGTAACTGACGGCTCAAATAAGGATAAAATTGTTGCTATTGTTCCAATTTTTTATATTAAAAATATTAAGTTTTTTTTTAATTATTCCAGGTTAGAGAGTAATGGAGGACCAATAATTGATCAAAAATTATCACAAATGAAGAGAAAAAAACTTATTAAAACAATTAATTGTGAGTTTAATATGTTATTAAGTAGATATAAAGTTAATAAAATTGAATTATCTAGATCATCTTTACCCTTCATTAATAATCTTAAAAATAAAACAAATAATACTCCTTTTGCCATATTTACAAATATTAATTTTAACGAAAGCACATGGATAATTGAACTCTGTTCTTTAACCATTAAACAAATTTATAATAATTTTGATCCTAAAACTAAAAACGTAATAAAAAAATCAGATGCTGAATCATTGGTTGTAAGAGAAATAAAAACACCTAGCCAAAAAACTATTAATAGCTACTATAAGCTTCATCTTGAGACTTATAAAAGGAATAAAATAGAACCCCATAAAAAAGAGTATTTTTCTTATATTATTAATAATATGTTGAATAAAAGTGCAAAAATCTTTGGTGTTTATAAAGAAACAGAATTATTATCAATGATGATTTTTGGGATTTATAAGGATTCAGCGATCTATTGGACAAATGCATGTTCGCTAAATGGTCTCAAATATGGAGCAAATTACTTGGGAATTTGGGAAGTCATAAAAAAACTTAAGAAACTGAAATTAAATTATTTCGAATTAGGAGAAGCATTTCAAAGTTCTATGAATGAAAAAAAAAAGGGACTAAATCATTTTAAAAAAAGTTTTGGGTGCATTCCTTATCCTTATTTCAAATCAGAAATAGTAAAGAACAGATATAAAGATTTACTTACACAAATTCTATATAATCTAAAAAATGATTTAACTAACAAGGATGCCTAATTATATTTTTAACAATAATATTACCTTCAGAAAAGAATATGTAATTAGATTTGTTTCCGAATTCTTTTCTAAATCATTTAATTTTCTCATTATCCCTTTAATAACTTATAGTTTAAGTGTTATTGATTATGGGTTTTATGTCCAAATAATTTGCATAGTTTCTGGTTTAATCCCCATAGTAACTATGGGTTTGAACTTCACAATTATAAAAAATTTAGCTGGTAATAGTTCAATAAAAAATAATTCTCAAAAATTTTTTACAACAATTTTTTTTATATGCAGCTCATGCATAATATTATTATTTATCTCATACATAATTATGTATTTTATCAATAATAGAAATTTTGAAGTAATCTATTTTATAATTCTTTTAATACTCGCCTCATCCTTGGAAATCATTACACTAGAAATGCTTCGAGCTAAAACTCAAAGTAACCTTTTTTGCTTTTTACAAGTGTTTAGCCCATTAATGATACTTTTTCTTCTTTTCATTATATCTAACTTTAATTTTTTAAGTATTTCTATTATTTTAATATCATTTTCTTCAATTAAAATATTAACCGTAATTATTGGTATTTTTTTATTGGTCAAAAAAAAATTTATAGTATTTAATTTTTTTAAAACTCCTAAAAACTTTTTTAAAATTTATTTATATCCAGGAATAACTTTCATGCTAATTGGTATATCTGAATGGATTATTAATTATAGTGATAAATTAATATTAGGATACTTCATGAATAATAAAATTGTTAGTATCTATTATACAATAGGTTTACTATCTTCTGGAATTTTATCAATTGGATCAATTTTTTGGTGGAGACTTTATCCAAATATAAGTAAATTAAAATTAAAAAATAAAAAGAAAGAAATTTTTGAACTTATTTATGACCTAAATAATATTTTTATTGAACTCGTAATACCAACTATTTTAATACTAGTGTTAAGTGGGCCATTCTTAATTAATATTTTATTAAACATTAACGACTTTAGTTCGAATTTACTAATCTTTTATTTTTCAATAGCTATATTAATTCATCAAATATCAACAGGTTGGGAATTTTACTGTTATGTAGAGGAAAAAGGTAAATTTATTCTTAAAAATACAATTTTTTGGGGGATTATTTCCTTGATTTTAAACTTTATTTTAATACCGAAATTCTCAATTTATGCTGCAATTAGTGTACTATTTGTATCAAAATTCGGTTTTTCAATTTCGCTTTTTCTTTATGTTAAAAATAATGGTTACTCCTATAAAATATTGAACCATTTAAATGCTTTTAAATTAATTATTTCATTTTTAGTTGCTATTTTTGTTTTTATAATTTTAAGAAATATAAATTTTTTTCCAGAAAATCAATTATTACAAATTAGTATTTTATCTCTCTCAGCACTTTCAATTTACTATACATTTAGGTATTTAATTTTTTTTTATTTAAAAAATAAGAATAGATAATTTTTTTAATTTTTTTAGATGACTTACCATTGCCTTGAATTTTTCTCCATGAATTAATATTACTTTTCTTAAGTTTATTTTTTAGAAAAAAATCTAAATACTCATTCAGTTTTTCGCCATTAGCATTCACTAATTTTCCTAATTTCAATTTAATTATTTCTGGTCTTTCAGTGTTAACTCTAGCGATTAAAGATGGTATCCCAATGTAAGCAGCTTCTTCTTGTACACCACCTGAATCAGTAATTACCGCAACAGATTTTCTTAAAATATAAATAAAATCATGATATTCAAGAGGTTCAATAAAACTCAAGTTTTTAGTTTTGGTATTATTAAAAGAAGTCTTAACAATATTAATAATTTGAGTATTTGAGTGTAAAGGCCAAATGAAATTTAAATTAGGATTTTTTTTACAAACAAATTGTAAATTTTCACAAAATAATTTTAACGAGTTTTTAATGCTTTCTTTTCTATGCATTGTGATTAAAATTTTATTATTCAAATCTATGAAGTTAGAAATTTTTCTATGATTTATGCCTTTAGACTTACTTTCTTCAACAAGAGTATCGATCCCTGGATTGCCTACAACTACAATTTTGGATGGATCTATTTTTTCTCTAATTAAATTTTCTTTTGCTAACTTTGTTTGAGCCAAATTCAGTTCTGCAAACCTTGCTATATTTTGTCTAAAAATTTCCTCTGGCCATGGTGCATTTCGATTATAGGTTCTCAGACCTGCTTCTAAATGTACAAGGGTAATTTTATTTAAGAAAGCGTAACAACTTGCAGCATATGCAGTTAGTGTATCTCCTTGAACTAAAATAATATCCGTTTTTATTTTCTTGAACAAATCAGAAAAATCTCTCATCAATTTTGAAAAAGTAAAATCCATATTTTTATTTATTGATGCTTTTAACCAGTAATCTATTTTAATATTAAAATTTTCTGTTGCTTTAAAAAAAAGTTTTTCTTGTTGTAATGTTGATATCAACTTAATTCTAATCCCATTATCTTTCTTCAATTCATTTATAACACTTTGAACTTTAAGAAATTCTGGTCTAGTTCCTATGACAAATGTTAAAATCATGTTTTAATATTTTATAACAAGTTATTTAAGTTTTTTACTAAGTTATCATTTCGAGAAGATTCAGAAAATTTTTTCCAAGAGATATTTGCATTATTTTTAGAGAATATTTCTCTCATCTTTTTATTAATCATTACTTTTTCAATTGTTTTTTTATACAATTCTGGTGTATTTTCTGTCCAAAATATATTTAAATCATCATACTCTTTTATTTTTTTTGAATCATTATTTACTATTAAAGGCAGACCTATAAGTAATGCTTCTATTATTGTTTTAGGAAACTCTAGATATTGTGTATTACATATAAAGGCATCGTAATTTTTTAACAATCTAATTAAATTTTTATTTTTTAATTTATCTTTGAATATTACTTTGCTCTCAAGCTTATAGTATTTACATAAGAAAAGTAACTTTCTTTTAAGAGGACCATTTCCAACAATGGTTAATCTTACATCATCGATGTTAATTATAGCTCTTATAATATTCTCAGGCGACTTACCTTTAATCAATCTACCAACAGTAATTAGCTCAAATATTTTTTTTGAGCTATAATTAGTTTTAATATTTTTTCTCTTTACTGGTATTTGATTATAAATAATTTTCACTTTTTTTTTATTTTCAAAACTAATACAATCATGAATACTTTTGTAAACTGCTATAATCATGCTCGCTTTATAATATATTTTTTTTTTAAACCTATAATGGAATATGAAAATTATTTTTTCTTTGAATGATAATAAATTGTAAAAAATAAAACTGTTTATAACCGTATGAATACTTAAAAAAAATTTTACTTTTAACTCATCAGAGAGAATAGCTGATACAAAAGCAGAAAAACCGTCAC
>JAOOJU010000101.1 GCA_028407765.1 Rickettsiales bacterium | reverse complement strand
AGGAAACAAAGATAATCTTTTAAAGATTCTTGATAATAAAAATTTCGAAATTATTCGGCATGATATAACTTTTCCTTTATTCCTTGAAATAGACGAGATATACAATCTAGCTTGTCCAGCCTCTCCCCTGCATTATCAGAATGATCCAGTTCAAACAATAAAGACTTGTGTGCATGGAGCTATTAATATGCTTGGCTTAGCAAAAAGGACAAAAGCAAAAATTCTTCAGGCCTCAACGTCAGAGATTTATGGAGATCCAGAAGTCCATCCACAACGAGAAAACTACAAAGGTGCAGTGAGTATAGATGGCCCCAGAGCTTGTTATGATGAGGGAAAAAGATGTGCAGAAACAATTTTTTGGGACTATCAACGTCAACATAATATTGATATAAAAGTGATAAGAATTTTTAATACCTATGGTCCAAGAATGCAAATTAATGATGGAAGAGTAGTTTCAAATTTTATAGTTCAAGCTTTAAAAAATGAAAATATAACCATCTATGGAGATGGACTACAAACTAGATCTTTTTGTTATGTGGATGACCTTATTGAAGGAATTGTATTGATGATGGAAAATAAGGGTTTCGCAGGTCCAGTAAATCTTGGAAATCCTGTTGAGATATCAGTCAAACAATTAGCGGAAGAAATAATAGAGTTGACAGGTAGTTCTTCAGAAATAATTTTCAATAAATTGCCACAAGACGATCCTAAACAACGATGCCCTGATATTTCAAAAGCAAAGGATAAACTTAGTTGGACTCCTAAAATAAATAGAAACATTGGTTTGAAGAGGACAATTAGTTATTTTGATTCGTTATTAAATAGTTGATATATGAAGAGTTTTTCAAAATCTAAGATATTATGTATTGGAGACATAATTCTTGATTCATATGTTCAAGGAAAAGTTGAAAGAATTTCGCCTGAGGCACCAATTCCTGTCTTTAAGTTAGTTAGTGAAAAGTTTGTTTTAGGCGGAGCCGCAAATGTAGCAAGGAATATCTGTGCAGGGGGAGGAAGTTGCTATTTAATATCGTTGTTAGGGAAAGATGAAGATTCTGAAATACTTAATAGTCTTATTAAGCGCGAAAGGAATCTATTTGCGAAACTGTTAAAAATAAAAAATAGAAAAACAACAAAAAAACAAAGATATATATCTGGACAACAGCAGGTATTGAGAATTGATAATGAAACAAATGAAGAGATTTCACTAGAACAAGAAAAAAGTATTTTTGAAAATTTTAAAAATGTAATTGGGAAATCTGATGTTGTTGTAATATCTGACTACAATAAAGGTTTGTTGACATACAATCTTGTAAAAAAGTTAATTTCGTTGGCAAAGAAATATAAGAAACCTATCATTGTAGATCCTAAGAGAGATTCATTTGAAATTTACAAAGGTGCGACAATTATAACTCCTAACTTCAAAGAGTTGATAAAAGCAACTAAGAATAACTTCTTAAATAAAGAAACAGAGACAGAAAAAATTGAAGTCTTATCAAGAGATTTAATAACAAAGTATGATTTTAATACCGTTATAACCACCAGGAGTTTTAATGGCTTATCAATTGTTAGCAAAGATAAAAAAGCAGTTACATTATCCTCAGAAGCTCTAGAAGTTTTTGATGTTTCAGGAGCAGGAGATACGGTTGTTGCGTATTTATCACTGGGAATTTCAGATAAACAAAATATTGAAAAAGCCGCAGATCTTGCAAATAGAGCGGCTGGAATATCAGTTGGAAAACTTGGAACGGCATCAGTATATTTCAATGAAGTCCTAAAGTATAATAATCGAACGAACAAACTTTTTTCTGTCAAAGATGCAAAAAACAAACTCAAAACTTTAGAAAAAAGGAAAATAGGTTTCACAAATGGATGTTTTGACTTAATTCATTCAGGACATATCAATTATCTAATAAAAACAAAAGAGCATTGTGATTTTTTGATTTTAGGCTTAAATAGCGATTCATCAATAAAAAAACTGAAAGGTGAGGATAGACCTATTTGTATGG
>JAOOJU010000100.1 GCA_028407765.1 Rickettsiales bacterium | reverse complement strand
CTATTTTAATTATTTTAATCAATTTAACTAAATTTTTTAAACTGAAGCTTTTTTGATCTTTTGGAGGTGAAATAAGATAGAAATTCATTTAAAGGATTTTATTTTTCTTAAGTATGAATTAAACTCTGTTTTAAAAAAACTTATGTTATTAGTCTCATTTATTGGATAATATTTTTTAAATTTATTCATAGAAAATATTTTTAAATTATATCTTCCAGACAAACTTTTAATCTTTTTATTTATTGTTTTGTCATTACAAGAAAATATAATATTTTCTATGTCTGTTCTTATGATTTCTAAAACACTTCTATAATTATTCCCGCAATCAACATAATAGAAAATATTTTTATTTATTAGTTTTTTTAAAAGATCTCTCACGTACATGGGACCTTGCCAATTTACGAGGTTATAGGAATAAATTAAGTTAATTTTTATTTTTGATTTATTTGTTATTTTAGAAATATATTCACCTTGTTCTAAATTGGAAAAATTAAAAGTTGGCATTCCATAAATTTCTTTATTTAAACATTTTTTTTGATACATCTAAAAGTCTATTAGAAAATCCCCATTCATTATCATACCAAGACAAAATACGACAGAAATTTGAGTTTATTACTTTCGTTCCTTTACTATCAAGAATTGAACTATTTGGGTTATGATTGAAATCACACGATACTAAATCTTCATTTGTAACTTCTAAGATATTTTTAAAATTGCTATGTGAGGCTTGAGTTAAAAGCTCGTTTATTTCTTCAGCTGTAGTTTCCTTCTCGGATTGAAAACAAAAATCAATTAAAGAAACGTTTGCCGTGGGAACTCTTACTGCGCTTCCATCGAGTTTACCTTTGAGACTTGGCAGAACTTCTCCTACTGCTTTAGCTGCCCCTGTAGATGTCGGTATCATCGATAAAGCGGCATTTCTTGCTCTTCTTAAATCTTTATGAAATGTATCAATGGTATTCTGATCACCGGTAACTGAGTGAATTGTTGTCATATATCCTGATTTAATACCAATATTTTTTTCAATTAAAAAAGCAATTGGTGCTAGACAGTTTGTTGTGCAAGAACCATTTGAAACTATCAGATGATTATCTTTTATCATGTTATCATTTACACCATAAACAACAGTTATATCAGGATTTTTAGATGGTGCAGAAATCAGAACTTTTTTAGATCCAGCTTCAATATGTTTTGTAGCTAATTTTTTTTCAGTAAATATACCTGTTGATTCAATTACTAAATCAATATTTAACTTTTTCCAAGGCAAATCACTAGGATTTCTTTCAGAAAAAAAATTAATTTTTTTCCCATTTATAAAAAAAGCATTTGATTCATTTTTTATTTCATCGATAAGTTTACCATGTACCGAGTCATATTTTAGTAAATGAATATTAGATTCTAAATCACCAATATCATTGACAGCAACGATTTCGAAATCTTTATTTTTACTTTCTAAGAGAGCTCTAAGAGTAAGTCTTCCAATTCTTCCAAAACCATTTATTGCAATTTTTATTTTCATAATCGTCTAACTGTTCTATTATATATTTATATTGAATAAATTCTAATTAGATTAATTCACACACATTGTGTAAAATAATTTAATTAGATAATTATAATTAAACTTTTTATACTAAAATGTCACTAGATAATATTATTTTAAGATTAGAAAAATTAATTGTAATACTTGAAAAAAAAAAAAGAGAATCCTCAAGTTCCGCTGGAAATTCTAAGTCAGATGAAAATGCTTCAATCCTTATAAATAAAGCATATAATACTATCGATGATGTGATAAAAGCATTAGAAATTGAAAAAAGAAAAAATTAACTCTTATGCCTGAAATAAAAATCAATATAGACAAAGAGGAATATACGCTTCAATGTGAACCAGGTGAAGAAAATGAATTGAAAAAAGCTGTTGAACTTGTAAATGAAAAAATGATCATTTTTAAGGATGAGATGCATATAAAAAAAACAACCAAACTTGTAATGGTTGCGTTATTGTTAGCAAGCGAATCAAATGAAAG
>JAOOJU010000010.1 GCA_028407765.1 Rickettsiales bacterium | reverse complement strand
CTTGTAGAAGCTTAATAATTTTATTTAGTTTTTCTATTTTTGAATTTTTATCGATATCTAAGATAAATACTTTTTTTTGGTCAAAATCTTCAATTTTTTGTGAGAGAGTTTCTATTGAAACTAATTGATTTTTAAAAAAAAAATCACCTGTTTTAGAAATTGTAATGTTCACAGCATTTTTTTCAAATTCTTCAGGTTTTGCTCCAAAGTATGACAATGGACTTTCAACTTTTGGATTGTTTTGCATTTTAACTGTTCCAGTAAGCATGAAGAATATAAGTAACAAAAAAATTATGTTAATCATTGGAATTAGATTAACTTCAATCCTTTTTCTTTGAGGAAATTCAATCATCCAAATCACTAAAAAAAACTTTGTTAATTTTATTTTTTTTCAACAGATCAATTAAGAAAATTAGATCTTGAACTATTGTATTTTTTTCATTTAATATATGAATATCATCAAATTTTTTCTCGACTTTTAAATCAAGTATTTTTTTTTCTATCTCTTTTTTAGATAAAAGTTGATCCTTAATTTCATAATCACCAAGTGGTTTTATTAAAATTTTAAGTGTTTTGGATTGTTTCTGATTATATTCAAGATTTTTTTGTATTGATAAATCAATACGTTTATCTTCAGAAAAATTTGTTGCTAGCATAAAGAAAACCAGCATAAGAAAAATTATATCTATTAAAGGAATAATGTTTACTTTTTTTTTTTTTTTTTTCCCAAAGTCAAAAAGAAAATTTTTTTCCATGAAATTATTTTTTACAATTATTAAGAAGTATAAGAAGACTATTTATATTCTGTTGAATTAATACTATTTTTTTTTCAAAATAATGATGAGATATGAGAGCTGGTATCGCAACAATTAACCCAATCGCAGTTGTTAGTAACGCAGTCCAAATTCCTCCAGCGAGAACAGATGGGTCAACAAGGTTTCCTCCTAGTTCAAGTTGATTAAATGACGAAATCATTCCTATTACTGTTCCCAGAAGACCTAAAAGAGGACTTATTTGTGCGATGATATCAAGAGTTGGGAGAAAAGATTCAACTTTTTTTAGTCCTTGGATAACTACCGTTTTAATTTCAGCAGATTTTTGTTCATTAGTTAATGTTTTATTTTCAAAAATTTCAGTACTTTTTTTTAGAATTACTACAAGAGAATGATCGGATTCTTTAATTTGTGAAAAAATTGATTTTAAATCCTGTAGATTATTTGATTTTCGGATATGGTTATCTAAAACATCTATTTTAATAGAATTAAAATCAATTAATTGAAATATCTTGAGTAAGATTATTGCCAAAGAGATAACTGAAAATATTAGTAAAATTAAAAAAACTAAACCTCCTTTATCTAAGTAGTCAAAAAAAATATTAAATTCATTATTAATCATTATATTAAACCTTTAAGTAAATTAGGAAACTTCTTATTGATATTTACGTATTCTTTTTCTATTTCTTTGTTATCAATTTTTAGTGGATATCTTTTCGACTTTACTTTGTAATCAAGAACAATTTTACCTGGTCTTTTAGTTAAAAAAAGGATTCTATCACCCAGTAAAAGAGCCTCTTTTAGGTTATGCGTAATGAATATTATTATTGTTGGGTTTTTTTCCCAATAATTTATTAATACTTTATATAACTCCTCCGTTGTTGGTTGATCTAATGATACAAATGGTTCGTCCATAAGAAGAACTTCGGGTTTATTAACAAAAGCTCTTGCTAGTGATACTTTTCGTCTCATACCACCAGAAATTGTTTTTGGAAAAGAATCTATGAATTCTTTTAAACCAAAGTTTTGAAGAATTTTTTTAATTTCATTTTCAGAATTACTTTCGTCTTTTTTATAAACTAACTTTATATTATCATAAAGCGTTAACCAAGGTAATAGCCTAGAAGTTTGAAATACGTAACCTAGAGAATTTTTATCGTTTAATGGTTTGTTGTTTATTGAAATTTCTTGATGTTCTGTTTCAATTAAACCACCAATTATATTCATTAAAGTTGTTTTTCCACATCCAGAGGGACCAACAAGGCAAACAAATTCTTTTGGTTTAACAAAAACATCAATAGCACTTAAGGCTTTAACAGTTTGATTTTTATGTTTGTTTAAATAGCTCTTTCCTCTGATTTTTATTGATATTCCCATTTCATCGCCATAGAGTGAGTTTTTTTTCGAGGGGTCTTACAAAAATAAATTCAACGATAATTATAATAATTACAAAAGCAAAAGTATAAGCTAAAATTCCACTAATATCAAAAAATTGAAAAAAACCGTACAGTTTGTATCCAACTCCATTACTTCTTCCAAGTAATTCGACTACCAATACAATTTTCCAGATTAGTGAAAGTCCTGATCTTGATGCTGACATTAAATACGGATAAAGTTGAGGTAAAATGACCTTAGTAATTAGTTTAAATTTATTTATATTATAAAACTTAGCAACATCTACAAAATCCTTTTCAATTGATCTTGCTCCTTCACGAAGTATCACAGCTACCATTGGTATTTTATTCAATGAAACTGCTAAAATTGCTGCAGCTTCATTTAAACCAAACCACACATAACATAATATGATAATAACTAATGCTGGGATGTTCAAACCTAAAACTAACCAATCATCAAAAAATGTATTAAATTTTTCTTTTCTTCCCATGTAGATTCCTAAAACCGATCCAATTAACATAGCAATCGCAAAAGATATAAAGACTCTTTTTAAAGTAATTAATGTATGAAAAAAAAGTTCATCACTTTCTATTTCTGATATGATTTTTTCCAAAACATTATTTGGACTGGGAAATAAACTTGAATCAAATATGAAACTAGAACTGAACCAAATGAAAAGGAATAATAATAAAGATAATAGCCTTAATGAAGCATTCGTTATCAGAGCAGACATTTTAGTTGGACCAAAAAGTTCCTGAAGCTAAGTTTTCAGAATTACCAATTAATGCTTTACCACCTATATTACCAAGAATTTCGTATAGTTCAGATGCATCCTTAATATTTTTTTTTGAGAAATTTTTTGGAATACCTTCTTTATATATCTCTCTTAACATTACGAAAGTGTCCTCATTTTCAGCTTTCATAATAGGTCTGATTTTTTCCCAAGATTCATTTGATTCCAACATAATTTTTTTTGTTTCATTAGAACTTTCCAAAAAATCATTTAGAATTTTTTTGTGATCCTCTGAAAACTCATCTCTAAAAACCCAACCAATGATTGGAACCTCTGACGAAATTCCAAGTTTACTTATAATACTTTTTATATCAATAACTTTTTCAAAACCATTTGCAAGAAGTCTGGCTTGATAGGGCCAGTATGTTAAAATAGCATCAAAGCTACCCTGTTCAATTTTTTTATTTAATAGAGGAGGTGCTCCATAGATTTGTTCCGTTTTATTTTTTAAACTTTTTCCATATTTTTTCTTATAATAAGCTTGAAATATTAACCAACTTTTATCAACTTGTCCTCCAGCTATACCTATTTTTTTATTATTGATATCATCTAAAGATTTTATATTTGACTCTTTTTTAACAATGAGTCCTCCAGCAGCCATAGAGTGGGGAACAAATGAGAACATTCTTCCCTGAGATCTTTGACGTGAAACCCAAAACCAATCAGTAACAATAAGGTCCACTGCTTTGCCTTGTAAAGCTACTGCTGCCGCATTTTTACTGGCTAATTGAACAATTTCAACATCTAGATTATATTTAGTATCAATATTCATTTTTTTCATCAAATCAAGTTCCCAGTTAACACTGCCATATTGCAATGTTCCTACTTTTATTTTTTTAATTGTATCGGAATAAACTGGTGAATTTAAAAGAATAGCAAATAAGAGTGCTATAGATTGATTTATTAATTTCTTAAACATTTACTTCTTCGCAACAAGAATTCTATTTTTATTAAATATATAATATACTATATAACAATATAGTACATTTTAATAAAAGATGAATAAATTTTTTTTAACTTTAAACCTTTTGGGTTTGAAATGCCCACTTCCAGTTCTCAAAACAGCGAAAAAACTGAGAGAAATGAATAAAGATGAATTATTAGAAGTTAAAACTGATGATTCATCTGCAGAGAGGGATTTAAAGGAGTTTTGCAATTTAAATAATTCGAAAATAATAACTACAAAAAAACAAAATAAAATCCTTTGTATTCTCATAAAAAAAGGATAATTTATCTGGAGTATGGTTGAATTACTTTCAGATGAAGAAATTAAAAAACTCTCTTTTGAGGAATCATACAAAAAGCTCGAACAAATTGTTTCTAAATTAGAGGATAACACTGAAGAATTAGAACGTTCTATAGAATATTATGATTTAGGAATGAAATTAAAAAATCATTGCGATGAAAAATTAAAATTAGCTGAGCTAAAAATAAAAAAAGTTACGGAAGATAATAAAAGCGAGAGTTTATAATATTATTATAATAATTATGAATGACTTTCAGAAATATCTTTCGAATTATTCAAATAAAATAACAAAAGAAATTTTAAATCTTATTGTGGTGTCAAGTCAAACTAAAACATCACTTTATGATGCAATAAGGTATGTTATTGAAGTTGGTGGAAAAAGATTGAGACCAATTTTAGTACTTGAGTTTTGTAAAATTTTCAAAGTAAACTATTCACATGCCATAAGAGTTGCCAGTAGTATTGAGCTTATTCATTGTTATTCTTTAGTTCATGATGACCTTCCATCAATGGATGATGATGATTTAAGAAGAGGAAATCCTACTTGTCATATAAAATTTGACGAAGCAACAGCAATTTTAGTTGGGGATGCTTTACAGTGTTATGCTTTTCAGATTCTGTCGGATAAAAAAACACATAATGATGCGGAAGTAAGATCAAAATTAATTTTTGAACTTTCTAAATCTTCTGGATTAAATGGAATGGTGGGCGGACAAAAAATGGATTTAGAAGCAGAAAAGAAAAAATTAAATCTTGATGAGGTAAAATTATTGCAGAAACTTAAAACTGGCGAACTATTCAGATTCTCCTGTATATCTGCATGTGTATTAGCTAAAGAAAAAGAAGAAAATTTCAAAAAACTTGAAAAATACGCTTATAATCTTGGTTTAGCTTTTCAGATTCAAGATGACCTTTTAGATGTAATTGGAGATGAAAACAAAGTTGGGAAAAAAATAAATAAAGATTCTTCAATGGGAAAACAAACATTTATTTCTGTTTTAGGTATTGATGAAGCTAAAAAAAAAGCAGAAACTTTGATAGATGAGGCTATTGATATTATTAATTCTTTTGGAAAAGATTCGGAAGTGTTGGTTAAATTAACTAAATTAATTATTAATAGAACGCACTAGCAAAAGAAGTGGATAGAATTGCTAAAGTTACAAAATCTTTGGATAAAAAAAGAATTGACCATATCTTAGTTCAACTAGGCCTGACTGATTCTAGACAAAAAGCAAACTCTTTTATAATTTCTGGATATGTTTTTGTTAATGACAGAAAAATAGTAAAACCTGGAACCTCTGTTCGCTACGATTCAATAATTAAATTGAAGCTCAAAGAACATGAATGGGTATCTCGAGGTGGTATTAAACTTGATTATGCCTTAAAATATTTTAATATTAACACTTTAGATAAATCTTGTATTGATATTGGCTCTTCAACAGGAGGATTTACAGATGTTTTGCTTCACAGAAAAGCGAAAAAAATTTTTTGTGTTGATGTAGGTTATGGGCAGTTAGCATGGAAAATAAGAAATAACGAAAAAGTAGTCGTATATGAGAAATTTAATGCAAAAAATATTACCATCGATCAGACTGGAGTAAAATTAGATATATTGGTATGTGATGTCAGTTTTATATCCATTAAAAAAATTATTCCAACCTGCCTAAAAATTTTAAATAAGAATGCTATTCTAATAATTTTAATCAAACCTCAATTTGAAGCAGGAAGAGAAAAAATAAGTAAAGGTGGAATAGTAAAAGATCCCAAAACTCATGAATTTATATGTAAAGAAATCAGGGACTGGTTTGAAGAAAGATTAAATAAAAAAGTTATTGGAATAGTTGAAAGTCCAATAAAGGGCCAAAAAGGAAATAAGGAATTTTTAATTGCAGTCATCAACTAATATTATCTTCAAAGTAGCTTAATTTAAGACTTATTTCTTGCTTGATTTATTAAAAGACAATCAGCTAATATAATTGCAATCATTGCTTCTCCAACAGGGACAGCTCTAATTCCTACACATGGATCATGCCTTCCTTTTGTTATTATTGAAACATTCTTTAAATCCTTATTAATAGTTTTTTTTGATTGAAGAATTGAGCTAGTTGGTTTTACAGCAAATTTTACTATGATATCTTGACCTGACGTAATACCACCAAGCGTGCCACCTGCATTATTTGATTTAAAAAAAATTTTTTTATTATTTGTAAAGATTTCATCAGCATTTTCCTCACCTTTTAGTAAAGCACTTTCAAAGCCTCTTCCTATTTCTACTCCTTTAACAGCGGGGATACTCATTATTCCATGAGATATTAATGCATCAATTTTATCGAATATAGGTTCACCAAGACCTGTAGGTACTCCAGAGACTCTGATCTCAATTATGGCACCAATTGAAGAACCACTTTTTCTGATTTCATTTAAGTATTTCTTCCATGATTCAACTGAATATTTATCTGGACAAAAAAAATCATTTTTAAGTATTTCTTTATCATCCCATTTCTTGTAATCAATTTTTTTTTCACCTAATTGAATTAATCCTCCTTTAATTACAACTTTTTTTCCTAAAATTTTTCTTGCTATTGCACCTGCAGCGACTCTCATTGCTGTTTCTCTTGCTGATGCTCTTCCACCACCTCGATAGTCTCTGATACCAAATTTTTTAAAATAAGTAAAATCAGCATGACCTGGTCTAAATTTTTCAGATATGTCTGAATAGTCTTTACTTTTTTTATCAATATTTTCTATTAATAAAGAGATTGGTGTACCTGTTGTCTTTTCTTCAAAAACTCCCGATAGAATTTTAATTTTATCTGGTTCTTTTCTTTGTGTGGTAAATTGTGATTGTCCTGGTTTTCTTTTATCAAGAAAGTTTTGTATGTCTTTTTCACAAATTTTTATTCCTGACGGAACACCATCAATTACACAACCTATTGACTCACCATGACTTTCTCCCCAAGTAGTTACTTTAAATATTTTTCCAATACTACTTCCAGTCATAATATTTAAACTGTGGTTATATCCGGTGCATCAACTGATTTCATTCCAACTACATGATAACCGCAATCAACATGTATGACCTCTCCAGTTACTCCTGATGATAATTCTGACAAAAGATAAATTGAGTTTTTTCCCACCTCTTCAATTGTAGTTGTTCTTTTTAATGGAGAATTATATTCATTCCACTTTAGGATATATCTGAAATCTGAAATACCTGAAGCTGCAAGAGTTTTAATTGGACCAGCAGAAATTGCATTTACTCTAATATTTCTTTTTCCTAGATCTGTAGCTAAATACTTTACACTTGTTTCAAGCGCTGATTTAGCAATACCCATTACATTATAATGTGGCATAACTCTCTCTGCTCCTAAATAAGACAAAGTCAAAAATTGTCCACCATCTTTCATATAATTACTTGCTTCTCTGCAAATAGCTGTAAAGGAGAAACAAGAAATATTTAATGTATTGATGAAGTTCTCTCTTGTGGTATTTAGATATTGCCCTTTTAATTCATTTTTATCTGAAAAGGCCACGGAGTGCACCAAAAAATCGAAATCGTCCCATTTATTTTTAATTTGTTCAAAAAAATTCTTTATACTTTTATCGGAGGAAACATCACATTCATAAACCATATTTGAGTTGCAAATTTCTGCAAGAGGGAGAACTCTTTTTTTTATGGATTCATTAACATATGAAAAAGCAAGTTCAGCTCCGAAATCTTTTAGTTTAGATGCTATACCCCAGGCGACTGATCTATCATTTGCAATACCCATGATAATTCCTCTTTTTCCTTTTAAATTTAAAATATTCATATTCATTGCACAAAATTAATAAATGTATGTTGATTATTTAAATGATATTACTACATTTTAAATGCATACATAGCTTAATTTTTTAAATTTTCTAATTATTATTATGATAGATCCATACAAAAAATTTAAAAAATGGTTCAAAGCTGTGGAAAAAAAGCAATCACAAGATCCAACAGCTTTTTCATTGGCTACTGCTGACAAGCTTAATCAACCTCATGTAAGAATGGTTTTGTTAAAAAAAATCACAGTTGACGGCTTTGTTTTTTTTACAAATCTAAATAGTAATAAAGCGAAGCAATATAAAATAAACAAAAAGCTTTGTATGTGTTTCTATTGGGAGAGCATTAACAGGCAAATAAGAATAATAGGAACTGGGAAAATTATTTCTAATAAAGATGCAGACGAATATTTTAACTCAAGGCCAAGAGGTAGTAGAATTGGAGCATGGGCATCAAAGCAATCTTCTGTGTTAAATTCGAGAAAGGATTTTTTAAATAGAGTTAAGTTTTATGAGAAGAAATTTCTTAATAAAGAAATACCAAGACCTGATCATTGGACGGGAATAAAAATATTACCTAAAGAGTTTGAGTTTTGGAAGCAGGGAAAATTTAGAATGCATGAAAGAGAAATTTATTTTTTAAAGTCAAAAAAATGGGAAAAGAAGCTACTTTATCCCTAGATTAAGCGGCTAGTTTAATATTTAAATTATTAAAAACTGATTGAAGAGCTTTAACAAGGTCTTTAATCATTTTATCAGTATGAAGAGGTGAGGGCGTAATTCTTAATCTTTCAGTACCAATAGGAACTGTTGGATAATTAATTGGCTGAACATAAATATTAAAATCGTCTAATAGCTTTTGACTTGCTATTTTACATAATTTTGCATCTCCAATTATTACAGGGATAATGTGACTTTGATGATCTATAAATACGATATTTGCATTCAATAGTTCTTTTTTTAATTTTTTTACAACTTTAAATTGTTTTTCTCTTTCATAGTCAGAATATTTAAGGTGTCTCATTGCTGTATATGCTCCTGCAGCTATACATGGTGGAAGTGAGGTAGTGAAAATGAAACCAGATGCATTGCTTCTGATATAATCTATTAAATTTCTGTTGCCAGAAATATAGCCTCCCATAACTCCGAATGCCTTGGCAAGAGTTCCTTGTAAAATGTCAATATCTTTCATCACTCCCATTTTTTCTGCTACTCCTGCACCTCTTTTACCATAAATTCCAACAGCATGAACTTCATCAAGGTAAGTCAGAGCATTATATTTTTTTGCCAGACTAACGATACTTTTAATCGGTGAAAAATCTCCATCCATTGAATAAACAGATTCAAAAGCAATAACTTTTGAACATTCTTTGGGAATTTTCTTTAACATATCTTCAAGATCGTTTACTGAATTATGCTTGAAAATAATCTTTTTTGCTTTTGAATGTTTTATTCCTTGAATCATTGAAGCATGATTTTTTTCGTCGGACAAAAAATAACAATTTGGAAGATTTTTTCCTAAAGTTGATAAAGTAGCCTGGTTTGCCAGATAACCCGAGTTAAATAATAATGCTGATTCTTTTTGATGTAAATAACATAATTCTCTTTCTAACAAGACATGATAATGATTTGTTCCAGAAATATTTCTTGTTCCTCCTGAACCTGCACCTACTTTTTTGATTGCTTTTGACATTTGATCAAGCACGTTTTCGTTTTGACTCATACCTAAATAATCATTACTACACCAAACAGTTACTTCATTAACATTGTTCTCTTTGTAATTAAGTGCCTTGGGGAAGTTACCGGCAATTTTCTCCAGATCAGCAAATGTTCTGTATCTCCCTTCTTCTTTCAGAAGATTTAAATTTTTGTTAAAGAAATTATTATAATCAAACATTTTTTTTACCAACAAAGTTTAAGGACACAGAATTAATACAAAACCTTTTTCCAGTGGGCTTGGGACCATCATCAAACACATGACCAAGATGTGAGTTACAGTTAAAGCATTTAACTTCAACTCTTTTCATTCCATACCCAAAATCATCCAATAATTTGACTTTATTCTTATCAATTACTTTTGTAAAGCTTGGCCACCCACTACCTGAATCATATTTGTCGCTGGAACTAAATAAACTTTCATTACAACAAATGCATTGGTAAATACCTTCACGTTTATTATCATAGTAGTTTCCAGAAAATGCGGGTTCTGTTGCAGAGTTTTGAGTGACATCAAAACTAAGAGATGATAATTTTTTTTTAATTAAATGTTTATTTTTTAAATTTTTCAATTTTCAATTTATTCTTAATAAAGTTAACTTAAGTAATTATATATTAAATTAATATTTTTTTTAAAAAGTTAAATGATTTTTATTATCGGAGCAGGCATAAATGGTCTTTCTATTGGAATTAAGCTAGTAAATAATGGTTTTAAAGTAAAAATCTTCGATTTTCAGCTTAAAGGTGAATCAAGCTTAGCTGCAGTAGGAATGCTCGCTCCATTAATTGAGGCTAGACCATATGAGGATGAATTGTTAAATTTAATGCTTGATTCAAAAAAAAGATGGTTTAATTTCGCAAAAAAAATAATTCACGATTCAAAAATAAATATAGACTATAAGCAAAACTCGTCGTTACTAATCGCCAACAACTATAATGACATAGAAAAATTAAAGTTTAAAAAAAAATTCATAGAAAAGCTTGGTTTTAAAACTGATTTATTGGATAAAGAACAAACATTAAAAATTGAACCAATGTTATCTGAAGATGTTCAAGCATCTCTTTTTTGTAAAGGACAGGATCAAGTAAACCCAATTTTATTGAAAAAATCTTTATTAAAATTATTTCGAGCAAAAGGAGGAATAATTGAAACAAAAAAAAAAATTAGCAAAATTTTTTTAAAAAAAAATAAGGTGGGGGTATTGTTAGGACAAAAAGATTTTTTTGCTTCAAAAATAATTATAGCCTCAGGTGTTTGGAGTCATCAGATACTCTTAGATTCTTTTGATTTATCTATACCTTTAAAACCTGTGAAAGGAGTTAGTTTACGTATAAAATCACAAAAAAATAAACAATTAATCAACCATAATTTATGGTTTAAGAACATTTATGTTGCTCCTAGAGACAATGGTGAATTAATGGTTGGTGCTACTGAAGAAGAAAAAGGTTATGAAACATTTGTTAATACTAAGGAAATTTATTATTTAACAAAAAATCTATGGGAAAATCTTCCATTTACTGAAAATTACGAAATAGTTAATTTCACTACTGGTTTAAGGCCAACAAGTTTTGATGGACTTCCAATTATTGGAACTTTAGATTTTATTTCTAAAGACATTATATGTGCTTTTGGTCATTTTAGGCATGGAGTTTTGCTTGCACCAATTACATCTGATATAGTTCATAACTGTATAGTAGATGATAACAAAAACAAAAAATTTTTTCCATTTTCACCTAATAGGTATCATTTTAATGAATGAAATTAATATTAAAATAAACGGGGTAATTCAAACTTTAAGTTTTAAAGAAAGCATTACTCTTTTTGATATTTTGGAGAAATATTTAAAACAAAATAAAAATATTGCAGTTGCTTTAAATTTTAGATTAGTTTCTAAAAGTGAATGGAAAAAAACTAAGATTAATGATCAAGACTCTATAGAAGTTGTTTCGCCATTCCCAGGAGGATAGATGCAAAAGAAAAAAGATTTTTTTGAAATTGATGGCCGAAAATACAAATCAAGACTTATAATGGGTACATCATTGTACCCAAATCAGAAAGTAATGAAAAAATGTTTGGAAATTTCAGAAACTGAATTGGTAACTGTTTCAATTAGGAGGGTTGACTTAAATTCAAGTGTAAATATTTTTAATGATTTAAAAAAAAAACTTTCATTTATTCCCAATACCGCTGGTTGTTATACAAAAAAAGAAGTTATTTTAACTGCAGAATTAGGGAGGGAGTTACTTCAAACAAATTTAATAAAATTAGAGCTTATCGCTGAAGATGAAACACTTCTTCCGAATAGTGTTGATTTAATAGATGTAGCAAAAGAACTAATCAAAAAAAAATTTAAAGTTTTAGCTTATTGTTCTGACGACCCAATTTTTTGTAAGAAATTAGAAGAAATAGGTTGTGAAGCCGTAATGCCATTGGTTTCTCCAATAGGTTCAGGTCTTGGAATAAGAAATGAACATAACCTTGAGTTAATTAGAGATTTCTGTAAAGGCAAAGTAATTGTTGACGCAGGAATAGGTAAGCCAAGTGATGCAGTCAGAGTTATGGAGTTAGGTTTTGATGCTGTGTTATTAAATTCTGCAGTTGCAAGATCTATGGATCCTATAGAAATGGCATATGCTATGAATTTAGCAATTAAGTCTGGAAGAGCAGCATATATTGCTGGAATAATAGAAAAAAATAAACATGCAAGAAGGTCTTCTCCGATGCAAGGGAAAATAACTAATTTTTAACGCCCAGAGTTTTCAAAAAAAACCAAATCTTTTCTATATCTTTTTCTGAAATTTTTTTTTTAATTTTAGCTACTTTTAATATATTTTCCCATCTAGTTAGATAAATAAGATCTATCATTTTTCTATTGTATGAAAAATAGTTTTTAAAAATACCATAATTAAAAATAACGAAAATAGCACGTATTTCAGCCCCTTTATTTTCTACAGCATTAATAAAGTCTAATTTACTTCCTCCATCTGTCAAAAGATCTTCAACTAAAATAACATTATCGGACTTTTTCATTATACCTTCTATTTGTTCTTTTTTCCCAAACTCTTTTTTTTGTTTTCTAATGTATGTCATAGGGAGATTAAGTTCTGAGGCTATTAAAGATGAAAATGGAATTCCAGCAGTCTCTCCTCCTGCAATATTTGTTATCTCTTCAAAAAACCCTCTTTCTTTTATTTTTGTTATTGCAAATTTTATTAACTTTTTTCTCTCTACAGGAAATGATATTATTCTTCTACAATCACAATATACTGGACTAAATTTTCCAGATGTTAATTTAAATGGTTTATCTGGGCTAAAATTAACAGAACCAATATCTATAAGAATTTCTGCAGCTTTATCAGAGATACTATTAAACATCCTATGTTATTATTAATATTATTGTTATTATTGTAATTATTGTTTTGAGTGAATTTTTATGTATTTATCTTTGATCGTTTCAACATTATTAAATTGGATTAATATTAACACAACTTATGATACAAGAAAGTTTAATGTAAAAATTATAGAAGTATCTAAGAAAGAAATACAAAAATTAGCATGTAAGGGAAAATGTCCAATAATATCTTTTTATAAAAGAAATGAAGGTATTTATATAACTAAAATGAATTTTAAAAATAATCTTTGCAATCAATCTATTTTATTACATGAAATTATTCATGCACTACAAGAGAGTAAAAAAATGGAAAACGCTTTTAGAGAAAAAGAAGCTTATGAGATCCAAAATCATTTTTTGATGCAAAAATCTTCGGAGAATAATTCAAATCTACTTTCTGTTAGAAAGTGTAGGAGTATTCAAGAATATTAATAAAAAAAAAAAAAAGTTTAAAAAAGTAAAAAAAACTCTAAAATATTTTAATATTTTGTATGATATCTTATGACTGATTTTAAAACCGATATAGAAATTGCAAGAGAAGCTAGTAAAAGTAAAATTTTAGAACTTGCTAAACATAAACTTGACTTAAACTCTGATGAACTTGTTCCTTACGGACATTACAAATCTAAGGTAACATTTGATGCTATTAACCGTTGTGCAAACAACCAGGATGGAAAACTGATCCTTGTCTCTGCTATGACTCCAACTACTGCTGGAGAAGGAAAAACAACAACATCAGTAGGGTTAACAGATGGATTAAATTACATCGGGAAAAAGGCAATGGTTGCATTAAGGGAACCTAGCTTGGGACCGTGTTTTGGTATGAAAGGTGGTGCTGCAGGTGGGGGATTTGCGCAAGTTGTACCCATGGAAGATATCAATCTACATTTTACAGGTGATTTTCATGCAATAACTTCTGCTCATATGTTGTTAGCTGCAATGATAGATAATCATATTTATTGGAGACTTGATCCATTGATTGACTCAAGAAGAGTAACTTGGAGAAGAGTTGTAGACATGAATGATAGGTCTTTAAGATCCATTGTTAATTCACTTGGTGGAATTCCAAATGGTTTTCCTAGAGAAGATGGTTTCGATATAACTGTTGCCTCTGAGGTAATGGCGATTCTTTGTTTATCTAATGATTTTGATGATTTACATGACCGTTTAGGAAAAATAATAGTTGCATATGATAGTGATTTAAATCCTATAACATGCAAGGATATTAAGGCTGATGGTGCTATGTCAGCTCTTTTAAGAGATGCTCTGCAACCAAATTTAGTGCAAACTCTTGAGAATAATCCTGCTTTTATTCATGGCGGACCTTTTGCAAACATTGCGCATGGTTGTAATACAGTTTTAGCTACTAAAACTGCATTGAAACTATCAGATTACGTTGTAACTGAAGCTGGATTTGGCGCTGACTTAGGAGCAGAGAAGTTTTTAAATATCAAGTGTAGAAAGTCTGGAATGAAACCTTCATGTGTAGTTCTTGTAGCAACTGTCAGAGCATTAAAATTACATGGTAATGCTGATTCTAAAAATTTAGGTACAGAGGATCTAAATGCATTGAAATCTGGAATACCAAACCTGTTACGTCATATCGAAAATATTTCAAAATTTGGTCTGCCTACTGTTGTTGCAATTAACCAATTTCCTACAGATACTCAGAAAGAAATTGAAGCAGTGCAGAATATGTGTCAAGAACATGGGGTTAATGCAATTGTCGCTGAGCATTGGGCTAAAGGAGGAGAAGGGGCATCTAGTTTAGCTAAGGAAGTTATAAATACAATTGAAGATAAAAAAACTGACTTCAGATACCTATATAAAGATTCTGATTTGCCAAAAAATAAAATTGAAATCATAGCAAAGGAAATCTATAGAGCAAAAGATATAACATTTTCTGCTGGGGCAATTAAAAAATTAAATGAAATTGATAAGCTTGGATACAATAACTTTCCTATTTGTATGGCTAAAACTCAATATAGTTTTAGTACTGATCCAAAAAAAAAATGTGCACCTGAAGGACATTCTATATCAATAAGAGAAATTAGACTCTCCGCTGGAGCTGAATTTATCGTTGCAATAGCTGGTGATATTATGACAATGCCTGGTCTTCCAAAAAAACCTGCTGCGTATGAAGTTGGTGTTAATGAATTAGGACAAATAGTAGGTCTTTTCTAGTTTTTTATTGAGTTATAGATTTTTAAGAATTCTTTGGATATTGTTCCGTCTGAAAATTTTTCAACACAAATTTTTCTACTTTTTTTTCCCATTAAAAACTGAGATTTTTTATTAAATAATAATTTTTCAATTTTTTTTGCGAGATCTTGTGGATCTTTAACTTGCGCTAAAAAACCATTGTAGCCGTTAATGCATATTTCTTTGCAACCCGCTACATTTGTAGATATTAAAGGTAAGCCACAACTTGCAGCTTCTAGAAGACTTTTTGGAAAACCTTCTCTATATGATGGAAGTATACCAATCCTTGATCTTTGAATATACGGAAGTACATCAGGTTTCGATGGAACCCAATCAATAATCTTTTTACGAACTAGTTCTTCCAGATACTCTTTTTTTATAGATGCACGGTTTTTCAAATCCGGGTCTCCCAACAATAAAACTTTTAAACTAATATTTTTTTTTCGTAATATATAAATAGCATTAATTAAGTCATATATTCCTTTATCAATTAACATCCTAGAATGCATTAAAAGGTCATATTTTTTTTTAATTTTTTTTGTTGGTTTGAAGTGATCAATATTAACGCCTGATCCTGAAATAATAGTTGATTGTTTTTGTGTTATTATTTTTTTTTTTATAAAATAAGATAAGTCTTCTTTATTTTGAAAAATAATAATACTTTTCTTCTTACCCAAAAATAATTTTAAATACACTTCCACTATCCTTTTTAAAAAATAATTAAAAAGGCCTCTATTTATAAATAAGTAACCTAAACCAACAATAGAATAAACATTAAGCTTTATAATCTTTGAAAAGAATATTTTACAAAATGAGCAATATATTATTGGTTTAAGAGCAACACTTTGTATAATATCTGGTTTAAAATCTGAAATTATTGTAATTAATTGAGTTAATGTTTTTAACTCTTGGAATGGGTTTATACTTTTCCTATCTAAATTAATATGTTTAATATTAAAACCGTAAGATAAAATTTTTTTTTTATATTTAGATGTATTGCAGACAACTAAAACATCAAAATTATTTTTCAAAGCTAAAAGTGCATGAGGTAATTTGTGAGTTAAAAAATAATGGTCTTCACTTACAAAATATAAAAGTTTATATTTTTTCATATAAATCTAAATTATTAAAATGATAACATACACAATTTTAGGACTTTTAATATCAATATTTCTAATTTTTCTTTTTAGAAAACTTGCTGTTTTACCTAAAAAAAAATTTAAAAATTTTTTTAATTTTTTTGTTTTGTTCCTTTTGATTGTGCTAACAATTTTTTTAGTAAGGTTTAATCCGAGTTTTTTTAGTTTGCCAGCTTTCTTTTTACTATTATTTAAATGGAGAAATTTAATATTTTTTTTAAAAAATATTTTTTTTTCAGGCAGAAATAATTCATTTAAATCACAAGTTAGAATGGATAAAAAAAAGGCGTTAGAAATATTAGGATTAGACGAAAATGCTACAGAAAAAGAAATATTAAAAAGCTATCATGATTTAATGAAAAAGAATCACCCAGATCTTGGTGGTTCTTCATGGATTACAACACAACTCAATGAGGCAAAAGATACTCTTTTAAGTTGAGATTTTTTTTTTTTAAAGTATTCTATTGTTATATTATTCATGAATAAGAAAATCAAAAAAGCAGTATTTCCTGTGGCTGGTCTTGGAACAAGATTTTTACCAGCAACTAAGACAGTTCCCAAAGAAATGCTTACAGTCCTGGATAGACCAATTATTGAATGGTCAGTTATTGAAGCGTTTAAGTCTGGAATAGAACAGATAATTTTTGTTACTTCCTCAAAGAAAAATATGTTAAGTGAGCATTTTGATAAATCAAGATTACTTGAAGATTTATTAAGAAAAAAAAAAAAAAATAAAGAGCTTGAGGCTATAAGATACCAAACTTCTCTTGGAGAAATAGTTTCAGTTATGCAAACAGAACCCAAGGGATTAGGGCATGCAGTTTGGTGTGCAAGAAATCTAATTCAGGATGAAAAATTTTGTGTAATTTTACCTGATGATATTATTTCATCAAAGAAACCAGTTTTAAAACAGATTTTAGATTTAGAAAAAAAAGTCGGTGGATCAGTCCTAGCTGTTGAAAAAATTGATAAAAAAGAGTCACAAAAATATGGTATTCTTAAAATTGATGAATTGTACCAGTCATATTTCAAAGTTAAAGATATAGTTGAGAAACCTCTGCCATCAAAGGCACCCTCAGACCTTTCTGTTATCGGAAGATATGTTTTAGAACCTAAAATTTTTAAATTTCTAAATAAACAAAAAATTGGTGTGGGTGGTGAAGTTCAGTTGACAGATGGAATACAATATCTGATGAAAGAATCTAGTGTATATGGTTTTGAGTTTGAAGGAGATAGATATGATTGTGGCAGTAAGCTTGGATTTGTAAAAGCAAATCTAGGATTTGCTATCAACGATGTTGAAATTAAGAAAGAAATAAAAAACTTCATAAAAAAAATATGAAAATAACTATTATAGGAACTGGTTATGTTGGTCTTGTTTCTGGAACATGCTTTGCAGAATTTGGAATGAATGTGACATGTGTGGATAAAGACATGAAGAAAATCAGTAATCTAAAAAAAGGAGTAATACCAATTTTTGAGCCTGGACTTGAAGCTCTGGTAAAAAAAAATATTGATGAAAAAAGATTAGATTTTAGTACTAACTTACCTAACAGTATAAAAAATTCTGAAGCAATATTTATTGCAGTAGGAACTCCATCTAGGAGAGGTGATGGACATGCTGATTTGACTTACGTTTACAAAGTTGCAGAAGAAATTTCAAAATGTTTAGATCACTATGCAGTAATTGTTAATAAATCAACTGTTCCAATTGGAACAGGTAAAAAAGTCCATGAAATCATAAAAAAAAATAATAAGAATTTAGATTTTGACGTAGCATCAAATCCCGAGTTTTTAAGAGAAGGTTCTGCGATAAATGATTTTATGAGACCTGATAGAGTTGTGATAGGCTGTGAAAAAAATAGAGCAAAAAAAATTCTCAGTGAACTATATAGACCATTGTATTTACTTGAGACTCCAATAATTTTCACAAAAAGAGAAACTGCAGAGTTAATTAAGTACGCTGCAAACTCCTTTTTGGCTACTAAAATTACATTTATTAATGAAATATCAGACTTATGCGAAAAAGTTGGAGCAAATGTAAATGACGTTTCTACTGGTATTGGACTTGATGGTAGAATAGGAAAAAAATTTTTACATCCTGGACCTGGTTATGGTGGATCATGTTTTCCCAAAGACACGCTTGCTCTAGTTAAAACAGCTCAAGATTTTAAAACAAGAATAGGTTTGGTTGAATATGTTGTTAAGAGTAATGATAAACGTAAAAAAAATATTTTTAAAAAAGTTAAAAAAGCGTGTTCAAATAATTTAAAAGGAAAAAAAATAACAATCTTAGGGTTAACGTTTAAGCCAAATACTGATGATATGAGAGATAGTCCAAGTTTAGATTTAATTCCATCTTTGATTAAAGAAGGTGCAAAATTAAAATTATTTGATCCTGAAGGAATGACAGAAGCAAAGGAACTATTAAAGAAGTATGGCAAATATATTTTATGGTATAATGATTCATATTCAGCAATGAAAGGATCGGATGCTCTGGTAATATTAACTGAATGGAATCAATTTAGAGCTCTTGATTTAACTAAAGTAAAATCTTATTTGAGAGTTCCAACTATTATTGACTTTAGAAATATTTATGAACCCAAGGAAATGATGAAACTGGAATTTAATTATTTTTCAGTTGGAAGAACAGTATTCTAATAGCCATGAAACATATTTTTGATCCAACAATAATAAGATCTTACGATATAAGAGGTATATATAAAGAAACACTAAATGATTCTGACGCTAGAGCTTTGGGTCACTTGTTAGCAATATCTTTGGAAAATAATAAATTTGTTAATGTTGGATATGATGGTAGATTCTCCTCAATACCTCTAAAAAAAGAACTCATTACAGGGTTAGTAGAAGGCGGAGCAAAAGTTAATGATATTGGGTTGGGACCTACTCCAATGTTATACTATTCTTGTTATTTAAATAATGCGGAAATAGGTGTAATGATAACTGGATCACATAACCCACCTAATCATAACGGATTTAAAATTGTAAAAAATAACAGACCTTTTTTTGGAGAAAATTTAAAAGCTCTAGCTGAAAAAGGAATTAATTATGAATTAAACGGAAAAGCTGGTTCTTCTAATCTTTATGTAGTTAAAGAGAAATATACACAGAAACTTATTTCGTGTCTGAATCAGAAAAAAAAACTTAAAATTTGTTGGGACTCTGGAAATGGCTCGGCAGGTGAAGTGATGAAATCTTTATCAAAACAAATCAATGGAAAAAATATTCTTCTATATGATAAAATTGATGGTAATTTTCCTAATCATCATCCCGATCCCTCTGATCCAAAAAACCTTGAAGAAATAATTAAGTGTGTTAAAGAAAACTCCTTCGATGCTGGCATAGCTTTTGATGGAGATGGTGATAGAATTGGTGTGGTTGACGATAAAGGAAGAGTAGTTCCAGGAGATATTCTCTTATTAGTTTTTGCAAAAGATTTACTTAAAAAATATAAAAATTGTTCGATAATAGGTGATGTTAAGTGTAGTAAAGTACTTTTTGATCATATTCGAGAAAATAGTGGCAAGTCAATTATGGCAAAAACAGGACATAGTCACATCAAAGAGTGTATGAGAAAAAACGGTGCTAAACTTGCCGGAGAAATGAGTGGGCATATTTTTTTTGCAGATAATTATTACGGTTTTGATGATGCTCTTTATGCTTCAATTAGATTGATCAACCAACTATCTGAGACTAAAGTGAAACTTTCTGAGATAATTGATGAGTTTCCAAAGTTATACAATACTCCCGAAATAAGAATAGAGTGTGATGATAAAGAAAAATTTAAAATCATAAATCAAGTTATAGATAACCAAAAAAATAAGAAATATTCAGATATTGATGGAATAAGAGTTGAATTAGAAAATGGTTGGTGGTTAATGAGGGCCTCAAATACTCAAGCTGCAATGGTTTTAAGATGTGAAGCAAATTCTGAAGAAGAATTGAAGAAAATTGTATCAATTGTTAGTAGAGAAATTAAAAAAGTGAGTCCAGAACTTTCAAAACAAATATTAACTTGAAAGTAGATAAATTTTTTTCTATTTTTATATTATGATAAGTAACCAAATAAATGATAATGAAAATAATATCGATAATCAAAATGATGTAAATACGGTTATTAAAGAGGAAATAAAGGTAAAAAAACCTGATTTGTTCAAAGTAATTCTTTTAAATGATGATTATACTCCAATGGAATATGTGGTAGGCTTATTAAAAAAAGTATTTAATAAAAATCAAGACGAGGCTATAAACGTAATGTTAACAATACATCAAAAAGGTTCAGGAATCTGTGGAATTTACACTCTGGAAATTGCTGAAACAAAGGCAAATTCAGTCATGAAAATGGCAAAAAAAGATCAGCACCCACTTCAATGCATTATAGAAAAAGAATAAATGTTATCAGATGAACTAGAAAAAACTCTGCAACGAGCAATGGACAAAGCAATTAAGTGCGAACATCAGTTTATTACTCTTGAACACTTACTTTTTGCTCTTGTTGAAGATGTTGATGCCCAAAAAATCTTTGAAGCTTGTACTGTTGATACAAATTTACTTAAAAGTGAATTAGAAGAATTTATAAAAAAGAGTTTATCTGATTTGGTGCTAATCGGTAATAAAGAGCCAAAACCTACACTGGGATTTCAGAGAGTTATTCAAAGAGCTGTAATACATGTTCAATCATCAGGAAAAGATCAAGCAAATGGCAAAAATGTTTTAGCTGCGATTTTTTCAGAAAGAGAATCTCATGCAGTTTATTTTCTTCAAAAACAAGATCTTTCAAGGTTAGACGTTATAAATTATATATCTCATGGAATAAAAAAATCTGAAAATTCTGAACTTAACGAAAATGAAGGAGTAAGGTTTTCTGATGACACATCATCTAATAACGAACAACCAAATTATTTAAAAAAATTTTGCACTAATCTTAATTCAAGAGCTAGTGAATCAAAAATTGATCCAGTAATCGGGAGAAAAGCTGAAATTAACAGAGCAATACAGATCTTATCTAGGAGAAATAAAAATAACCCAATTTTTGTTGGTGATCCTGGAGTTGGAAAGACAGCCTTAGCAGAGGGTCTAGCTATTGAAATTGTTAATGGAAACGTCCCTAATAATTTAAAGAAGAGCACTATTTATTCCTTAGATCTAGGTTCTCTTATTGCAGGAACAAGATATAGAGGAGACTTTGAAGAAAGATTAAAAAAGATTATTAACATATTTGAAAAAAATGAAGATTATATTATTTTTATCGACGAAATTCACACATTAATTGGAGCTGGAGGCACAAGCTCTGGAACAATGGATGCATCTAACTTATTAAAACCAGCACTTTCAAAAAGAACTTTAAGATGTATGGGTTCAACCACTTATTCTGAATATAGAAACTTCTTCGAAAAAGATAGAGCTTTAAGTCGTAGATTTCAAAAAATTGATATAGATGAGCCTTCAATAGAAGATTCTGTTAAAATCCTACAAGGGTTAAAATCATATTATGAAGATTTTCATGATGTTAAATTTGAAGATGACTGTTTTATAACAGCAGTTGATCTCGCAAAAAAATATATAACCGATAGAAAACTTCCTGATAAAGCCATTGATGTAATTGATGAAGCGGCAGCTTCTGTGAAAATTAATCATTTAAAAAAGAAAAAAATTGTTTCTAAAATTGATATAGAATCAGTAATTGCAAAGATGGCCAAAATACCTGAGAAAACCATCTCATCTAAAGAAAAAATTAAGTTCAAAAATCTTGAACGTAATTTAAAAACTTTAATTTTTGGTCAAGATAAAGCAATAAAATCTCTATCAGATGCTGTTAAATTATCAAAAGCTGGTTTGAGTAACCTTTCAAAACCAATTGGCTCGTATTTGTTTACTGGTCCTACCGGAGTTGGAAAAACAGAATTAGCAAGACAGTTAGCAAATATTTTAGGTATCAGTCTTATAAGATTTGACATGTCTGAGTACATGGAAAGGCATAGCATTTCTAAATTAATAGGTGCTCCTCCAGGATATGTTGGTTATGACCAAGGTGGGCTTCTTACTGATTCAATCGACAAACAACCTCATTCTATTTTACTTTTAGATGAAATTGAAAAAGCTCACCCCGACTTATTTAATATATTATTGCAAGTATTTGATTATGGGAAACTAACAGACCATTTGGGAAAAATAGTTGATTTCACAAATACAATTATAATTATGACAAGTAATATAGGTGCAAGAAATCTTTCCAAAGAAAAAGTTGGTTTTTTTTCAGAAAATGTAAAAATTGATATTGACGATTCAATAAACCAGTTCTTTAGTCCAGAATTTAAGAATAGGCTTGATGCCATAATTCAGTTTGATCGATTAAATGAATCCAATGCTCTTAAAGTTGTAGAAAAATTTGTTTTAGAGCTTGAGACGGTTTTCAATGAGAAAAATATTACTTTTGAAATAAGCTTAAATGCAAAAAAATGGCTTTTAGATCAAGGCTTTGACATAGCTAATGGAGCAAGACCAATGGCTAATCTAATCAAAGATAAAATAAAATCTCCTATTGCAAATGAGATTCTTGATGGGAAATTAAAATTTGGTGGACATATAAAAGTAGATGTAAGGCCTAGTACTGATAAATTAGACATTAAAATGATTCCAAGTAAATTAAAAAAAGATATCAAATAGTTATTTTTCAATTAATCTAAAAGGTATACTCTTGAGAAGATAATCAATATTTTTTTCGATTATTTTAGATTCTTTTTTTAAAAAGTTTTCTATTGCAACGGACATAACACTGTCCTTTATCCAATGGTTACTATAGGTTAACGTTGGCACGTAACCTCTTGAAATTTTATGTTCACCTTGTGCACCAGCTTCAATTATTGGAATTTTATTTTTTATGGCAAATTCTATTGGTTGATAATAACATAGCTCAAAATGTAGAAATTGAATTTCCTCAATACAACCCCAGTATCTGCCAGACAATTTTTCATTACCAATAAAATTTAATGAACAAGCTAATTTATCACCATTCTTATTGGTTGCTATAATTAGGAGTATTTTACTGATTAGGTTTGATTTTGATAATCTTAAAAAAAAATCAAAATTCAAATACTGATAAGACCATTTTTTTTTAATAGTATCTACATAACACTTAAAAAAAAATGTCCAGTCTTCTTTACTAATGTTAGATCCAATTTTTGTGTGAAAATTTATTCCTAAATCTTTTAAATTCTTTCTTTCTTTTAAAATATTTTTTTTTTTTTTTGATTTCAAAGTAGAAAGGAAATCGTCAAAGTTAAAATATTTTTTATTTTTCCAATGATATTGGATACCTAACCTTTGAAAAAAACCAAAAGTTTTTAGGTTATCTGATTGAACCTTTTCAACAAAATTAAAATGAAAGGATGAGAATTTCTGTTCGTTAATAAATTTTTTTAAGCAACTGATATATTTATTAAAACTATATTTTTTATCGAAAAATAATCTTTTACCATTTATTGGTGTAAATGGGATAGCACTTAAAAGCTTCGGGTAATATTCTAAGCCTATTTGGTAATAAGCTTGTGCCCAATTATGATCAAAAACATATTCCCCATTTGAATTAAGTTTTTTATAATTAGGTATTATACAGTGTATTTTTTTGTCTTCTGTAAAAATTATATGATTTGGCTCCCAACCGAGGCTTTTTGAAGTACAACCGCTTTCCTCCATTGATCTCAGAAAATCATAATCAAATAATGGTGATTCGATTTCAACGAATTGATCCCATTCACTTTTGCTAATGTCTTTTATTGAGTTAATTGATTTGATACATAATCTGTCAATTTTAATTTCTTTCCTCATTATGATTTAATATGGAGAAAATCCCATCAATTTCAACTGGAGAGTTTAAAGGTAAGCTATTAACTCCAATAACGCTTCTTGAGTGATTACCATTATTTTCTCCCAAAACTTGTATTAAAATATCTGACGCTTCGTCAAAAAGTTTTGAATGTTCTACAAAGGATGGTTCAGTGTTTAGATAGCCTTTAATATTTATTGCTTTTATATTAGCTTCGTCAAATTTATTATCCTCTGTTATTTTACATAACACATTCAAAAGATTGAATGTTGACAATGAAATAGCTTTTCTTGAATCTTTTATTGATAATTCTGATTCAATTTTACCACTAAATGCAATTTTTTTACCCAATAATGGTATTTGACCTGAAATAAATATTAAACCATTTGTTATAATGTATGGTTTATAATTGGCTAAAGAATTTAGTTGATAACCATCAGAATACCCTAGCTTCACTAATTTTTCCCTTATACTAATAATTTATACCTTTTCTTTATAGTCACATGACATGCAAATAAAATAGTTGGTTTTTCTATACTTTGTGAAATTTCCACATTTATTACACGGATCTCCTTCAAATGTAAATTTACTCTTAACTTTTTTTTCAGGATCTTTATTTATATTTTTTTTATTATTGGTAATTAAAGTTAAATTATTATCAAAAATCTTTTTTCTTACATACCCTTTACTTGTAAAAGAAAGCAAAACATTATTTGCAGCACTTTTTTTATCATTTTCATTATAATTATTTGGAATTAATTCAGTAGTTTGGTCATTAATATCTTGATTGCTAAAATCATCTCTTCCTAAATATGAAATAGCTAATTCTTTAAAAATATAATCTAAGATTGATGTACTATACTTTATTTCCTGATTTCCTTCAACTTTTCCGCTTGGCTCAAACTTTGTGAAGGTAAATGCTTCAACAAATTCTTCAAGTGGTACTCCATATTGCAAACCAATTGAGATAGATATTGCAAAATTATTCATTAAACTTCTGAAAGCTGCACCTTCTTTATGCATATCAATAAATATTTCTCCAAGACTTCCATCCATATATTCGCCTGTTCTTAAGTAAACTTTATGGTTATTGATTGAAGCTTTTTGGGTATAACCTTTTCTTCTTTGTGGAAGTTTATTTCTACTCCTAAGTTCTCCTTCGGCTAGACCAATTTGGTCAAGATCAAGTTTTAATTTATTTATGGAACTTTTTAAATCACTGAGATGTAATAATTCATTATCATCAAACTTTGAGAGAATATTTTCTTGAAACTCTATAAAATTATTTATTACTTTTTTTAAATCTTTAATTTTTCCCATTGGATTTAATGTGCTATAATTTTTTTATTTAATTAACATTGAATATGACATTATCATTTAATCAGACTTTTTTAAAAATATACAGTATTTTATTTGCCAAAAAAATTGGTAGTGATGAATATGGTAATTTATATTTCTCATCTAGCAAAAAAAAACCTACAAATAATTATAGAGAGAGTAGGTGGATAATTTATAAAGGTGAAGTTGAGGCTAGTAAAGTGCCTCAAGAGTGGAATGCATGGTTACATCATGTAACAAAGGATATTCCCAGAAAAATTAAAAGAAAGCCAAAATGGATTAAAGAACACCAACCTAATTTAACAGGAACGTTAAAAGCTAATAAGGTAAGAGATTTAAGAGTAAGAGAAAAGATAAATGATATTTATTCTCGATGGAAACCTAATGATTAGCAGAGGAAGAAATTTTTTTTTAGGTTTACTTTTAATTGTACTCACTTTTTTTGCTTTTTCTAAGGGACATGAGAATAATAATAATGTGGAGCATATGAAATTAAAAGCTAATTTCAATAGAGTTGATGGTGTATATGTAGGTTCAGATATCCGAATTTCTGGAATAAAGGTTGGAGAAGTTTTGAATATCGAGTTAGTGAAAAACAAACCAACTTTATACTTTAATATAGAAAAAAATATTATCATTCCTGATGATTCTTCTATCTCCATACAAACTGACGGATTATTTGGAAGTAAATATTTGACAATTGAACCGGGAGGGTCTTCAAAAAACCTAGATAAAAACGGACAAATTAATTATACTGAAGATTCAATATTAATTGAAGATTTACTGAATAAAATAATCTATATCGGTCAAACAAAAAAGACAGGAGATGAATATGAAAAAAAATTATTTTGAAACAGTACTTGGAATTATTATAATTTTCTTTTCTCTCTTTGCAATTATAAAGTATTACAATGCAAATTCATTAGATTTTGTAAATGAATCTTATAAATTAGAGGCAAAATTTTTAAAAATTGGTGGGATTGTGATTGGTAATGATGTCAAACTTAGTGGAGTTAAGATAGGGACTGTGACTAATATTGGACTAAATGATGAATATTTCGCTGTTGTAGATCTTAGTATTAATAAAGAAATAAATATTCCCAGTGATAGTGTAATCAGCATAAATAGTGAAGGTCTTTTAGGCAATAAATATTTAGCAATAACACCTGGAAGCTCTGAAAAGGTTGATTTAAAGCCTAATCAGGAGATTAAAAATGTTTTAGACTATCAATCAATAGAAGATCAAGTTAGTAAAATTATTTTTTTAGCTACTCAGTAACTTAACTAGTCAAATGAAAGTTAATAAATATACATGGAAAACGAAATCTAATGAAGTTATCTCATGTGATGAGAAATTAAAGATTTTAAATGAAAACTTAACAGAAATAGAAAATATATTCCAAAGCTCTATGGACGATGCCATTCTTATGGGGTGTGACGAAAACGATTTTAAATCAAAAGTAATTGAATTAATAAAAAATTCTAAGTTTTCCTTTTTGAAATAGTGTTAAAATTAATATTTTTTTTTCTTATTATTTATAGAACTTCGTTTGCGCTAGAATATACAAAAAATGAGGGTGCACATTTAAAGGTGCTGAACAAATTAACTACAAAAAATTATAGTTTAATTATACCTTTGGGACAATCTCTAGAATTAGGCGATATTGAATTAACCGTTTATCAGTGTTTATCTCTTGAAAAAGAAAAAAGTAATGATGCACATGCTCTTTTAAAAATTCAATCAAATAATAAGGATGAAGAATATGACTTTTTAGGGTGGCTCATTAAATCTTCACCATCACTTGTGAATATTGAGGACCCAGTTTTCAATGTTACACTGAAAGATTGTATTCTTGATGACCCATTATTTTATAGTCTAAAAGAGATTAACTAAAATATGACAGAACATGTTTTTTTAGTTCTTTTGGAATATTTCTTTCGTAGTTAATATTTTCATTTAAGAGTTCTAGATAATTCTTTTTTTTAATTTCAATTCCGCCAAATTGTTTTAAATGGTTGGTAAGGAACTGTGTATCTATAACACTAAAACCACCCTGGATTAGATGAGCAGCTAAAAAAACCAGAGAAACTTTGCTTGCATTAGTTTTTATACTGAACATACTCTCTCCAAAAAAAAATTTACCTATATGGACTCCATAAAGACCTCCAACTAACTCATTTTCATAATAGCATTCAACAGAACTTGCTAAACCATCTTCATATAATTGTATATAACTATCTATTATTTGTTTATTAATCCAAGTACTTTCTCTTTTTTCATAAGGAGATGCACATTTCTCTATTACTTCTTTAAAATTTAAATTAATTGAAATTGAAAACTTCTTTTTATTTATAAATTTTTTTAAACTTCTAGGAACATAAAAGTTTTCTAATTTAATTATACCTCTTAATTCAGGACTTACCCAAAATATAAAAGGATCATTCCTAGATTCTGACATCGGAAAGATTCCTTTTTTATAACCATCAATTATAGAAAACTTATTAATAAACATATTAATTATAAGATTTTTTCTAACCAATTGATATTGTAATCACCTTTAATAAACTCCTTATTTTTTAATAATCTCTGGTGTAACGGAATAGTTGTATCAATTCCTTCAATTACAAATTCTTGTAATGCTCTATTAAGCCTTACTAAACATTCTTTCCTGTCTTTTCCGTGTATAATTAATTTTGCAATTAAACCATCATAATGGGTTGAAATATTAAAACCTGTGTATAAAGCCGAATCAATTCTAATTCCTGGTCCCCCTGGCACATGATAGCTCCTGATATTACCAGAAGAGGGAAAAAAGTTAATTGGGTTTTCAGCATTGATTCTACATTCAATCGAATGACCAGAAATATTTATATTTTCTTGTTCTATAGTTAATTTATTACCATAGGCAATATTGATTTGTTCTTTAACAATATCAATTCCGTAAACCATTTCAGTAACGGGGTGTTCGACTTGGAGTCTAGTATTCATCTCTATGAAATAGAAGTTATTATTTTCAAAAAGAAATTCTACAGTGCCTGCATTCTCATATTTTAATTTTTTCATTGCCTTGATGCAAATTTCAGAAATATATTTTCTTTGACTTTTACTTAGAATAGGAGAAGGACATTCTTCTAAAACTTTTTGATTTCTTCTCTGTATTGAACAATCTCTTTCACCTAGGTGTAAAAAATTACCATGAGAATCAGATATTATTTGAATCTCAATATGTCTGGGATTTGATAGATATTTCTCAATATAAACAGAATCGTCACCAAAACTCTGAAGAGCCTCAGATTTTGTTAATGCAAATTTTTGTTTAAGTTCATCCATTGAAATAACTTTTTTAATTCCTCTTCCGCCACCACCATTAGTTGCTTTGATAAGAACTGGAAAACCTATTTTTTTACATACTTTTATAGCCTGACTAATATTTTCAACATTACCTTCGCTTCCAGGTAAAGTAGGTAAACCAATTTCTCTTGCCTTAAGTTTTGCAGTAACTTTGTTTCCCATTAGGGATATATGATCTTGATTAGGACCAATAAATTTGAAACCATGATCATTAACAATCTTAGCAAAACTATAATTTTCTGATAATAAACCTACACCAGGGTGTATAGCATCCACGTTAGCTATTGTAGCAGCTGAAATAATGGAAGGTATATTTAAGTATGAATCCTTGATGGACGCAGGTCCTATGCAAACACTTTCATTAGCCAATCGAACATGCATGGACTTTTCATCTACTGTTGAGTGTACAGCAACTGTCAAAATTCCCATATCCTGGCATGCTCTATGTATTCTGAGCGCAATCTCACCTCTATTTGCAATTAAAATCTTTTTAAACATTAAATTTATTCTATTAAAATCAATGGTTCACCAAATTCAACCGGCTCAGAGTTTTTAACAAATATTTTTTTAACCTTTCCATTTTTATGAGCTGTGATTTCATTCATTGTTTTCATAGCTTCTATTATTAAAAGAACTTGTCCGACTTTAACAATCTGACCCAACTCAACAAATGGCTTTACTCCTGGTTCTGGTGCGAGATATACAGTTCCTACTAAAGGAGCCTTTATAGATTTATCTTTAGATTCATCAGTAATTATCTTATCCTCAGTGACTTTTTGTTTAGAACTTTCATATGAGATATTATCTATAACACTCGGCTTTTCATGTTTTCTAAGTTTGTAGTCGTTTTTCCCATCTGAATATGCTAGTTCTGCTAAATTTAGTTCGTCCATTAAACTAGAAATTTCTTTAATCAAATCTTTTTCTGCTTTTTTCATACTAATTACCTATTTTTAAAGCTAGAGCTTGAATAGCAATTTTATAAACATCCGTTCCAAATCCCGATATTATACCAGTTGCTACTGAACTAATAAATGATATTTGTCTAAAAGATTCTCTTTTAAAAGGGTTTGAGATATGAACTTCAACTAAAGGGATATTTAATATTTTTAAACTATCGTGAATAGCAACTGAAGTATGAGTAAATGCTCCGGCATTTATGATTAGACCTGAATAAATTGTAGATTGTTGAATAGATTCAATTATCTCGGACTCAGAGTTACTTTGAAAAAAATCAATAGTGAGGTTTAAGTCCTTTGACAGTTCTAAACATTCTTCTTGAATTTCTTTCAAATTTTTTTTTCCATAAACTTGAATTTCTCTGTCTCCAAGTTTATTTAGGTTTGGTCCATTTATAATTAGAATTTTATTCATTGATTCACTTTTTCTTTTTGATTTATTAAATGGTCAAGGTCATTAATTTTAGCACTATATTTTCCATTAAGAGTATTTTTTTTCTTTGCTTTTTGTAATTGTAATTTAGCATTTTTTATATCATTTAGAAGTAAAAATTTCTCCGTGAGTGCTAAAGACGAGAGTATATACTTACCCATTTTACCATAATATAAACCAAGATAGTGCCATGCTTCAATTGGAAAATCCTCTTCTTCTATATATTTCTCTAAAAAACTTATACCTTCATCGTATAATTCAGTATTTTTTTGAGCATATATTGCTTTTGATATAGCTAAGTAAAAATGCTTTTCGTTACTTTTATATTTTAGTGCTTCCCTATAATGAGTTATAGCTGATAAAGATTTACCGTTTTCATATAAGATCTGTCCTTTTAGCTCATGAAAATATGGATTTTCTTTTTTACTTTTAATACACTTGTCTATATACATTAGTGCTTTTTGAATATCTCCATTTAAATAATAGTGAATTGATTTAGCATACCAACTTTCAATAGTATTTTTGTTGTCTGGATAATAAATATGAAAGATTTCTTTTTTTACAGTGTATCCAATTAGCTTAGCTTTTATTAATTTATACCTCTCATTTAACTGAATATTAGACTTTTCCTCATTGTTGATATCTATGTGATTTTCGATAACTCTTTTTCTTTCGATTGATAAAGGATGAGTCTGATTATATGGGTTGACCTTGGAAAATCTTTCTCTTTTTTCAAGTATCTCAAAAACTTCATATAAACCTTTAACAGAATAATTACTTTTTTTTAATAGAGAGATTGCAGCCTGATCAGCAAAAGATTCTTGATTTCTAGAAAAACTCAGGATTTGTTGTTGTCTTATATGTTCCCCACCCATCAAAATAGCACTTCCTGCTGATGGTGCTCCTGCTGCAATAGCTCCAACAGCAAGAATTGATGAAATTACACTTGTAAAAATTGAGTCTCCATAAGCATTATACCTTTTACTGAGATGTCCACCAGTAAT
>JAOOJU010000001.1 GCA_028407765.1 Rickettsiales bacterium | reverse complement strand
TCAGAAATTTGGTCATAAAGGACTTAATGAGGATTCAGTTTACATAAACTTAAAAGGAACTGCTGGACAGAGTTTTGGTGCTTTTTTAGCAAGAGGAATAACACTTAATTTAGAAGGTGAAGGTAATGACTATGTAGGTAAGGGTTTATCGGGTGGTAGGATAACAATCACTCCTTATAAAAAATCAAAGTATCAGTATGATAAAAATATTATAGTAGGTAATACAGTTTTGTATGGTGCTATTGAGGGAGAATGTTATTTTTCAGGTGTTGCTGGTGAGAGGTTTGCTGTAAGAAACTCAGGGGCTGTAGCTATAGTTGAAGGAACAGGTGATCACTGTTGTGAGTATATGACTGGAGGAATTGTAATGGTTTTGGGAGAAACTGGGGTTAATTTTGCAGCTGGAATGAGCGGAGGTATAGCTTATGTATTCGATGAGAATAACAAGTTTGAAAGGAATTGTAACAAAGCTATGGTTCAAGTAAATAAAGTTATTTCGTCAAAAAAAGTTAATACTGATAATATTTTTGACAAATTAAGTTTACTTGATAGAGATGATTTAAGAATTAAGTTGATGTTAGAAAGGCACATTAATTATACCAATTCAAAGAAAGCTAAAAGTATATTAGAAAATTTTGACCAAAGTCTTAAAAAATTTTATAAAGTTTTTCCTCTTGATTTTAGAAAAGCATTGGAGCAATCTATAAGAAGTAAAATTAAAAAGTCAAAGAAAGTTTTGTAATAATGGCAAAAGCTACAGCATTTTTAGAAATTGATAGAGAAGATACAAAAACGTTAAAACCGTCTGAAAGACTTAAGAATTTTAAGGAGTTTATTCTACCTACTCCTGCAAAACAAATGAATGAGCAGGCTTCAAGATGTATGGATTGTGGAATTCCCTATTGTCATAATGGATGTCCAGTAAATAATATTATACCTGAGTGGAACAATCTGGTATACGAAAATGACTGGAAAGAAGCGTTAGACGTTCTTCATTCAACAAATAATTTTCCAGAGTTTACTGGAAGAATATGTCCAGCACCATGTGAATCAGCTTGTACTCTCAATATTGATGATAGTCCAGTTACCATAAAAAATATAGAAAAGACAATTATTGATAAGGCATATGAAAATGGTTGGGTCATACCTAAGATCAATAAAAATAAAACTAACAAGAAAATAGCAGTGATAGGTTCAGGGCCAGCAGGTCTATCTTGCGCTCAGCAGCTAGCAAGAGCTGGACATAGTGTCCATTTGTATGAAAAAAATGACAGGATTGGTGGGTTGCTTAGATACGGAATTCCAAATTTTAAAATGGAGAAATTCTATATAAATAAAAGAGTTGAACAAATGGAAATAGAAGGAGTGATTTTTCATTGCAATGTTAATGTTGGTATTGATATGACCTTTGAAGAATTGGACAAAGAGTTTGATGCAATTGTTCTCTCAGGGGGTTCGGAAAAACCAAGAGACTTAGACATAGAGGGTAGAAATTTGTCAGGAATTCATTTTGCAATGGATTTCTTGCAACAACAAAACAAAAGATGTGAAGGAGATAATTATGTTGGAGGTTCAGATATATTAGCAACAGGTAAGAATATAGTAGTTATAGGTGGTGGAGATACCGGATCTGATTGTATTGGAACTTCCAACAGGCAATTAGCAAAATCAGTAACGCAATTGGAAATAATGGATAAACCACCAATCAAGGAGAATAAAATTTTGACATGGCCAAATTGGCCTTTGAAATTAAGAACTTCATCATCTCATGAAGAAGGTGTTGAGAGAAATTGGAGTGTGTCTACAAAGAAGTTTGAAGGACAAAATGGAAAAGTAACAGGCGTAGTATTAGAAAAAGTAAAATGGTCATTAGATGATAACGGTAAATACGTAATGAAGCCTATTGATGAGCCAACAATCAAATTAAAAGCTGAGCTTGTTTTACTTGCGATGGGATTTGTTCATCCTACACACACTGGCTTAATAGATCAAATTGATATTACTCTTGATAAAAAAGGTAATGTTCGAGCAAATGAAGAGGATTATAAAACAAATATTAATAAAGTTTTCGTAGCCGGCGATATGAGGAGAGGCCAATCACTTGTTGTCTGGGCTATTCGTGAAGGAAGACAGGCAGCACATTCTGTAGATAAATTTTTAATGGGTTCATCAAAACTTCCTGTGTAGTATATAATCAAATTTTATGATTACCAGAAATAAACATGTTTCGTGCAGTAATATAAAGACTTTTAAAACTTATAACCGGTTTATTAACAGAGAATTGTCGTGGTTGTCTTTCAACGAAAGAGTTTTAAACGAGGCGAAAAATAAAAATTACCCTATTTTAGAAAGATTAAGATTTTTATCGATTTCTGGGAATAATCTAGATGAATTTCATATTGTAAGGGTAGCGGGAATTGCAAGGCAGGTAAAGAAAAGAGTTAAATCGATAAGTGCTGACGGAAGAACGCCCAAACAACAGTTAGTGGATGTTACAAATAGACTAAAGAGTTTATTATACCAACAACAAATTATGTGGGAAAAACTTCACAGTATTTTAATTAAAAAAAATATAGAAGTTATAAATAGAGAAATAGATTTTCAAAAAAATATTTTAGAGATAAACGAAATTTTTAAAACAAAAATATTTCCAGTCTTAACTCCGATGGCCATTGATCCAGCTCATCCTTTCCCTTTCCTTTCCAACTTAAGTTCAACAATAATATTATCACTCAGAGATAAAGAAAAAAAAAAAATTAATGCATTAATAACTCTTCCTCCAAGATTAGAGAAATTTTTTAAAATTATCCCTGATAGAGATTTATTCATCAAAACAAAAGATATTATTTTATTAAATATAAAAAAGCTTTTTCCATCGCTTGAATTGATAGGTTCAACATATATTAGAGTTATAAGAGATAGTGATATAGAATTTGAAGAAGAAGCTGAAGATTTAATGGTCTCCTTTGAAAAGGCTTTAAAAAAAAGACGTTTAGGTTCAGTAATTGGACTCTACACTGAGAAAAATACAGATAAAAAATTATTAAATTTTGTAAAAGAAAAATTGAATATTGATGATTCAAAACTTTTTGAAATAAATTCAATACTAGAAATAGAGTCGCTAGCAGAAATTATAGAAAAATCAAACTCAATAGAACTTTTCAAAAGCTTTATTCCTAGATTTCCAAAAAGAATAACGGATCACCAAGGTGATTGTTTCCAGGCAATTAAAAAAAAAGATATACTAATTCATCATCCTTTTGAAAGCTTTGATGTTGTTATAGATTTCTTAGATCAAGCTGCAAATGATCCTTCAGTAATATCGATTAAACAAACGTTATATAGAACAAGTAAAAATTCTCCTATAGTAAAAGCATTGATAGAAGCTGCTACAAATGGAAAGTCGGTCACCGCGATAGTAGAGTTAAAGGCAAGGTTTGATGAAGAAAAAAATATACAATGGGCAAAAAATTTAGAAAAAGCAGGAGTTCAAATTGTTTATGGTTTTTTTAATTGGAAAACCCATGCTAAAATTTCTCTGATATCAAGAAAAGAAGGTGGCACTATTCAAAGTTACGTCCATTTTGGAACAGGTAATTACCACCCAATTACCGCTAAAATCTACACAGACTTATCTTATTTTTCAAACAATAAAGATTTATGTGAGGACGCAGGAAAAATCTTTAATTTTATAACTGGTTATGCCAAACCAGAGAATATGAAATTAGTTGACTTTTCTCCAATAACATTAAGAAAAAAACTTAAAGATTTAATTAAAAAAGAAATTAATAATAAGAAAAAAAAATTGTTCTCAGAAATATGTATTAAAGTCAATTCTCTAACAGACCCTGAAATTATTGACGATCTTTATGAAGCGTCAAATGCAGGAGTTAGAATAAAATTAATAGTGAGAGGTATTTGCAGTCTGAAACCAGGAATTAAAGGTTTATCAGAAAATATTACAGTAAAAAGTATTATAGGAAGGTTCTTAGAGCACAGTAGAATTTATTGTTTTTCTAATGGCTTTAAAATGCCATCAAGAAAGAATAAGGTTTTTATTTCTTCTGCAGATTTAATGACTCGAAATCTTGAAAGGAGAGTTGAAACGTTTATACCAATTATGAATAAAACTATTCATGAGCAAATACTTGATCAGATAGTTATGAGTTATATTAAAGATAATGTTCAGAGTTCAGAGCTTAATAGTAATGGAGAATACTTCAAGACAAGGAATGATGGAGAAAGTTTTTCAGCTCATGAATTTTTTATGAATAATCCATCTCTCTCTGGAAGAGGAGTTATTGAGAAAAAAAAATGAAAAAAAATGAAGTAAAAGTAAATAAAAGTGACAAATCTTTATCTAAAAGTATTCCGTTTGCTATAATAGACATTGGCTCTTTCTCTATAAGGTTAGTTATTTATGATTCTATTTCTGTCGCATCAAGAACTCTATTTAATGAGAAAGTCATAAGTAATTTAGGGAAGATAGTAAGCAAAAAAAAATATATTGATAAGGTGTCAATTAAATTCCTAATTGATATTTTAGAGAGGTTCTTTAGTATCTTAAAGTCAGTAGAAATTGAAAAACCAGTTATTTTGGCTACCGCTGCAATTAGAAATGCAAGCAATGGGAATGAATTTGCGAAACTTGTTTACAAGATTTTTTGTGTAGAGATAAAAATTCTTGATGAAAAAGAAGAAGGTAAGTTAGCCGCTTTGGGAACATATTATAGTCATAAAAATGTAAATGGACTGGTTGGAGATTTAGGAGGGGGTAGTCTAGAAATAACTGAGATGTATGGATTAAAGGAAATTAATTTCTTGAAGTCGCTTCCTATTGGGCATACTTTTTTACAAAATTTAGGAGACTATAATAGTCAAAAAGTAGAAGACTATATTAATAAGAATTTTAAAAAAGTACCAAGAAAAAAAATTGATAACTTATATGCGGTTGGAGGCGCATTTAGAGTGATCGCAAAGTTAAATATGTATCTCATGGATAATAGTTTAAAAATTATTCAAGATTATGTGATTGGTAGTGATGATATTAAAAGAAACATAAAAACGAACTTATTTCATAAAGGAGAACTTAATGAAAAGCTTTTATCGAAAGTAACAAAGTCCAGAAGAAATTCTATTTCTTATGCTCTTAAAGTTATGGAGAAGTTAATTATTCATTTTAGTATTAAGAAAATTTACTTTTCAAGTTCTGGTATAAGAGAGGGATATATTTTAAGTAAGATCTTAAATACTAGAATTAGTGATCCTTTCATTTTTCAAATTAAAAGAATGTCCAATAGCACTATGAAAAGACATATGGCTGAAGCCTTATTTTTTTGGATAAAAAATGCTGTTGATACTTCAGCTTTAAAGAGTGATATACTAAGATCGGCATGTTGGGTTTCAAATATAGCATGGGATATACACCCAGAGCATAGAAGATTATACGCTATGGATAGGATTTTATGGTATCCATTTTATGGGATAGACAGGTCTGAAAGAATCGAACTTGCTTTGATAATGTATTTTCGGCATTCTAATGCTATTAAAGATAAGCAAGTAAGTGAATTTTATGATAAGTTGGAAAAAAAAATTAGAATGAGGTGTAAATTTATCGGACAGTGCCTAAGATTAGCGCATCACATTACAGGAGGTATTTCTTCAAAAAATCTTGATTTGTGTTCTTTAAAAAAAAAAAATGGAATTTTAAAACTTTTGGTTAAGGGTAAACATTCTATATTTTATGGTCAATCTATTCCAAGAGGTTTGAAAAATGCAGCAGAATCAATGGGTCTAAAAGGATCGGAAATTGAGTTTCTATAATATTTAATATAATTCCTGTTAATAGTAGTCATTTTTAAAATAAATTTAAGATTTTACTTGCAATTATTATTTCTATAATAGGTGGTCTGAAGTTCCCCCCTAAAAAGGATATTGCTATTGTATCCTTCTATCAGACCATCTACTTGTTTTTTAAAATGTAATAAAGTATAAATATAGAAAAGATCAAAGTGAAAGAATTTGAAATTATTATCGGAAAATCTTTTATGAGTATTCCGTATATTAACCAAGAAAAAACACCAATTGTAAATATCATAAACATATGAAGTGAAATATCTTTGGTATTATTAGATTTCCAAACTTTAAATGCTTGAGGTAAAAAAGCGATGGTAGTACAAAATGCGGCAAAATAACCAAGACATTTTTTTAAAAAAATTATATCCATGTGATTATATTATAATGGCATTATTTAGTGAGGTTAAGATGTTTGAACTGGAAAATGTCTATTAAATTGAATAACAAAGTAAATACTTTACTTGGTATTAGAATTTCAAATATTTTATAATAATAATCTTATTAAGAAGACTTCCAATTACCAAGGTATTGTATCGTCTTCATGGAATAGACCACCACTAGGGCCGTTATTGTCTAATGTCGCTAAACGCAATGAAGTTTTATAACTATCTTTAACTTCCATTGGTGCATTAGGACCTCCTAATTCTGTTTTTACCCAACCTGGATGACCAGAATTTACTTTGATATTTGTATCCTTAAGTTCGAGTGCAAGATGAATTGTATAAGCATTTAAGGCTGTTTTAGAAGCATTGTATGCAAATTCTTTTGCTGGTGCAATTGGTGAGTCTTTTGAAGAATGAAGGGTTAATGAACTCAAAATTGTTGATACGTTTACAATTCTTCCCGCATCAGACTTTCTAATCAAAGGAAGTAATTTCTGAGTTAGGGAAATCACTGAAAAAAGATTTGTTTGGAATGTATCTTTGATATCTTTGTCGCTCACTGTTGAACTATTAACCACAAATAGATTGCCTGTAAGAAGTACGCCTGCATTATTTATCAAAATATCTAATTTTTTATATTTATTTTCAATATAATTGTAAATTTTTTTTGGAGCATCTAGATCAAATGCATTATATTGAATTGATTCCGATTCGATACCGAGTGCTGAAAGTTCTTCGACAGCTTCTTTACCTTTAGTGATATCTCTAGAACCTAAAATAACTTTAATTCCCATTTCTCCTAATTTTTTTGATGTTTCAAAGCCTATACCTCTGTTTGCACCCGTTATAAAAGCTACTTTATCCATAATATTAATCCTATTAGTTGTTTCTTAACTACTTTAATACTATTTTATTTAATGTTTTATGTAAAATTTTTATTGTTTATTTTAGTATTGCGTTTTTGCATTTTATTTATACAAAATAAAATCAAATCGTATTTCCAAGAAAAAGTAATCGCTTTTTATAAATCACATTTATATTTTAATTTTTCGTATCTTCTTTTTGCCCAAATATTATAAATTATTGTAATTATATATTTTATTGGCATGAATTTAACTATTTTAGAAAATGTTTTCCAATATTTAAATTCATTCCATATTATTAAAAATGCCTCAACTCCAAGCACAACTCTATTGTCCCTACCTATAACATGAAGAAATTTTAAACTATCAGTATAAGAAATACCATAGGCATCTAACTTATTTTTCTCATGGTTAACATCAATCCACTCAAAGCTAGAATTCCTATCTTTTTTTTTGTAGTAATTTATCTCTTTTAAACAGATTCCACATTGTCCATCAAAAAAAACATATATTTTTTTCATATAATGATATTTAGTACTTAAATACAAAATATAAAGTAACTTTAAGGTATAAATATAAAAATCAAAAAAATTTATATTGATAATTATGGCTCACAAACTATTATATTAATTTATAAACTTTAATGAAATAAATTAATGGGAGTAATTTATGAGTAATGTTAATGAATGCGGATGCGGTCGTTCACCAACTGGAAAATGTATCGGTTGGCATGATTTGTCTGAAGAAGAGTATAAGAAGAAATTAATTGATTTTGAAAATAAAAAAAAATTAAGATCCTAAAAAAGCATCAATAAATTCGCGCTATATCTGGCGCGAATAAATTTTTTATCTATTTGTTTTCTTTGGTCATTTTACTTGTAAATTTACGAGTGAATTATCTTTAGATCGAAATTTTATTGAAATTTTAAAAAAGTTTTAATCAGATATTATCCAAAGAGCCATCTAAGATATATTTAAGTATTCTAACAACTTGATTTTGATCTTCTGCAACTGCAGACGCGAATGCATCTACTTCTTTTAGTGCATGTTGGTGTTCTTCGTTATGAATAATAATAACTGATTTATTTAATGCTGAAGCATAACCTGCATCAAAGGCTGCATTCCATTGTTTATATTTTTCTCCAAATTTAACAATTATTACATCACAGTCTTTGATGGATTTTCTAGTTTTAATAGAGTTTATCTTTGCGCCTTTATTATCTTTCCAAAATCTTTTTTCCTCTGATCCGAGTATTTCTATTCCACAATTATCTGAAGCGTCATGATTTGTAATAGGTGAAGAAAAGTTGATATTCATTTCTCTTTTCCTACAAAGATTAATAATTTCTTCTCTCCAATTAGTATGAATTTCACCTGACAAATATACATTTAACATTTAACATTCCTCTCTTTTGTTACAGTTTGTCATTTATACTTAAATATCACTATTTTTTTTGATTATAAACAACAGTCTTATTATTAAGACATATTTTAAAACAAATTTATTTTGAATTTTTCAACTAATTGTAACTTTTTTGGACAGATAAAAAGTATCTTAGTCGCAAAACGTTGACGTATCATCCTTTCATTTTTATGATCTTTGATACTTCATTTGTATTTTCTAAAAAAGAAAAATGAGCAGATTCATTTATTGTTTGATAGGAATCAAGCTTCAGACAATTCTTTGTTTCTATTCTTTCCGATTCATTTGCCCAATCTTTGATTCCGTAAATTAGTTTTACAGAAACTTTAACTTTTTTATATAACTCTTTGACTCCATTATTTCTATTAAAATTTGAAAGGACTTTTCTAAAATGATAGACATACCCTTTTTTTTTTACAGACACACATAATAGGTCTAAGTAATCATCAGGTAATTTTCTAGAATTATAAAACCCTCCTTGCATAACATTTTTTAGAATAAATTTATTTTCTAAACTTCCAAAAAAATTTCCGATAAAGGGTAATCCGACGTGAAATAAAATAAATTTTGCAAAAAAATTCCCCCTTTGTATACCCTCTCCAAAAAAGGAGTCATAGTCATATGGGTTAAATAAAAATATCTTCTTTACTTTAGTAGGAAGTTCAACTGATACACTTGCTGCTAAGTTTGCTCCAATTGACTCCCCGGCTATCGTAAGACGATTTAATTTTAGTTCTTTTATAAAACTTACTATAGAACTCGTAAAAAAATTTAGATCATAGGGTGAATCTGTATTTATTGGCGAATCACCAAATCCAGGAAGATCAATAGAGTAAACGGTAAAACTTTTCTTGAGCTGATGGCTGAGTTTTTTGGAATATTCTAATCTATTTCTAAACGTATGTAGCAGTAGGATTGGATTTCCTTCACCTTCTTTTTTAAATCTTAGGTATGTACCGTCACTTAATTGAAATTTTTCTATGTTCATGATAAATTTTTTTAAAATTGTTGATGTAATTATTAAGTGGTTAATTTTTTGATTTTGTAAAGTATTATAATAAAGATGAATTATATAAAAAAGATACCAGATTTTAAAGGAGCAAACTTTTTAATTAGATTGCCATTGGCCATAGTATTTATTTTACAGGGTCTTTCAAAATTACCATTAGATATATCTGATGCAGAAGCATATGGTTTGCCTTTATCGGTTTGGTTCTTTGTAGCTTGGGGTGAGTTACTTTCCGGTGTTGGTCTTTTACTTGGAGGATTATTGGTTACTAAAAAGCTTAATGTATATGGCGGTGCGTTAACTCGTTTTTGTGGTATTGTTATTTGTGGTATAATGACAGGAATAATACTCATGCAACAACCTGATAGTATTATTGAAGTTTTACTGTATGATAATTTTCATGTGATGATGTATTGTGGAGGGTTATTTTTTGCACTTAGAGGGAACAGAGTTCACACACAGTAAATAGAATAATAAGTAAGGAATATTTTTTTACACATTCAGTTTGGAGGTTTGTAAACTTAATTTTTTGAATATGAACTCTTAAATAAATTATTTTTAATCGAGTTTATGATAAAAAGTTGAGTTTTCTAGTCTTTGCAAAACATTTTTAAATGTCTGAAAATCTAGCACTCTTTTTTTATCAATAATCCATTCTTTTATTTCCCAGGAAATTCTATCACCATCTAGGTCTCTCATTATCATATGAAAATTTTTATCATATAAAGCTAAGAATAAATCTTTATTTAAATTTCTGTAAATATCAATATTTTTTAATAAATGAAGCATCGGTTTTCTTGGTACTATTTCATCGATACCAGGAATTACAATTAATGTTTGTATAGTTGGGTTTTTTATAAATATTTGAAACTGTTCATAAGCCTTATCCATTAAATCAATGATACCACTTAAACTTTGTGCAGTTGGATCATGAACAACTAGAGGATCGATGGCATAATTCTTTAACATTTCTAAATTATCACTTGGTCTCACTTTAATTATTCCTTCCCCACTAATACGAAAATTAGGAAATAAATTTGAAAAACTTTTCATTATAAAGCTCTTAACTGGATTGGCTTCAGAAAAATTCCAAAGAGCTGGAGAGACAAGGATTAAACCCTCTAATGGCAGATCTTTTTTTTTATTAACTAGACTTATTGCAATAGCTCCTCCCATACTTTCTCCCAATAGAAAAATCTTTTTATTTGGTTCTTTTTTGCAGATTTTTTTTATTATTTCGTAAACATCATTTACATGAACTTCAAGTGAAAACCATTCACCGAAATCTTTATTTAAGCCAAAACCCCTTAAGTCAAAAGATATTGTATTAATATTAAATTTTGAAAAAAGATTGGCTGGCCTTTCAAATGAACCAGAGTGAGCATTATAACCATGAATAGCTATGATTAAAATATCTGAGTTATCATTAGAAAACCATTTTCTGAAATGAAAGTCGTATTTTTTTGAGTTTAAAAAATCTTTATTGTGATTAAAAATCATACATGAACTTAGAAATATAACACTAATTATAAATCCAATAAAATATCTCATAACATTCATTTTTTAATTTCTATACTATGATATTTACAAAATTAAAGTAGAATCAACATATATTTTTGTTCTTGAAAGTTGATAATTTAAAAAACATGACCATTAATGGTTTGAAATTTACCGGCAAAAAATTTATATTTTCATGCGAAACTACTGTGAATTTTCCAATGTTTGCAAATAGATTGACGGCTAAATTTATCAAAGAAAAAATCATTGATAATTAATCGAACTATTTCATGAATAAAAAAGAAATAATCAAACTACATTTCATTCAGAGGCAGCATCGCACTAAAAACCAGTTGATACTGAGAAATTAGAACTCATTCAGAGGAAAAACTGTTTGGAGTTATTAAGGAATTGGAGATTTATGTTTATGTAATGTTAGTTTTTAACTTCTCCAAATTAGGCTTAATAAAATACTATTTAAGTAATGACAATATGATGTCCAATTTTTGGCATTAATTTTGCGAAACTTACTTATGAGTTCAAGGAACAATGAAGTTTTCTTTACCCCTGATTATTTACCTAAGTTTAAATGTATTGGTAAAGACTGTATAGACTCGTGTTGTGTAGGTTGGAATGTGGAAATTGATAAAACAACCTATAAAAAATATAAAGATTCATCAAATAGAACAATCAGTTCAATTTCAAAGCAGTATCTATTTAAGAAAGAGATTGATTCAAATATAGCATACGCCAAAATAGAAAATACACTTAATAATACTTGTCCTTTTTTGACTAATAATAAGTTATGTAAAGTTTATAATTTACTGGGAAAAGAAAGCCTATCAATCGGTTGTTCCACCTATCCAAGGATTATAAAAAATTTCAAGGAAATAGGTTTTATTTCAGGTGAATTGTCCTGTCCAGAAATTGCAAGACTCTGTTTAGGGGATAAGAATTTAAGGATTAAAAAGTTAACAAAGAATAAATTAAAAAATATCTTTAACTCTGATAATATCCATTCTTTTGAAATTTCTAAAGATTTACCTGAAGTAATTATGAAGTTTATTGAGGAAGTAATTTATAAGTTATCTAATAACGATACATTTTTTAATAATCTTGATGGGATCATTAGATCGTTCTCTAAATTAAATAACACAGAAAAAAATATAGAAATTTTTTCTAAAAGTAAAAAAAAACAATTAGAGGAAAATAATTTACTAATACAGATAAATTTTTTATCAAAAATTTGTTTTTCAAATTTAACAGGTAGTTCTAGATATCATCAAATCTGTAAACGAGCAGCAGAAAAAAGTAATTTTTTTAGTCAATCTAAAACTGTATTTCAAAGAAATTATATTTACAACTATAGAAATAGGTTCGCCAAATTTAAAAGAGAAAATAACTTTATATATAAAAACTTTTTTATTAATGAATTTTTAAAAAACATTGAGAAATTTAAGATCTTAACTAACGAATTCGACAACTTTGTAAGAGAAATATTATGCCTATTAAATGTAACTAATTTTCTTGTTATTTGTCAGCTATTTGGAAATGAAAAAGACTTAACAGTAAGCGATTATATAGAGGTAATATCAGCAGTATTAAAAACTATTCAGAGTTCTAGAGAAAAGACAGAAACAATTATTAATTTTTTTAGGAAAATAGATAATAATAATATTTCGAAAAGATTATTGGATATTTATTAGTTACTTATATCGTTATAAGAAAACTAAATAAAATTAATAATAATGCAAAAGAATGCAGACTAAAAAAAATTCTGTTCAATAATCTCAATATATTTAAATAATTCTTTTTATAATAAGATTCCAAAACAATACTTCCCAGCAAATTAAAAGTACATACCAGTTAGACTTAAAAAGAGTAGACTTGTTTCTTTAAAAAAAAGCTTAATTTTTATTAATTTGAATGAAAAAACTTTAATTAATATTTGAGGAAAAAAATTTTTCCTTATTTCTAATTAATATAAGTAATCTGGTGTTATTTGATCCTTTAGAACATCTAATAATATGATTACAATCAATAAAACTAATAAAATCAAAAAATTTTAATTCATTCTTAAGTTTTTCGTAAAAAATATCTTCAGTGAAAGACTTGTCATTGATTGGTATATCCTCAATCACTAAATATCCCCCTGTTTCAAGAAAGGGTATGACTTCTTTTATAACATTAATCTGGTCATTAAATTGATGAGTACTGTCATCAATAATAATATTAAACTTCTTTTTTAATTTTCTAAAGGTACTCCCAATTGAACTTCTTTTTTTTACATCTATTTTTTGGTAAAAAACTTCTTTTAATTTATCTTTTTTTGCAGCAAGAATATACCTATCAAAAAATTCAAAACCATAAATAATTGCGTAAGGAAAAAATTTTTTCCACATTTTTATTGACGCATTATTTAAAATTCCAATTTCTGCAAAATATATTTTTTTATTTTTTAAACTGCTAAAAATTAAACTATAAAATGCGGTATAAGCTTGTCTATGTAATTCTTTATTATATGGAGATTTGTCAGTTCCATATTTTTTTCCCAAAGCACATAACTCAGAATTAATATATGAAGAATCAAAATAGAGTCTTCCAATTTTATTCTTAACTGAAATAGTAAATCCAAATTTATTTGAAATATATTTGATTTTAACATATTTAAACAAATTTCTAATCGAAATATTGTCAATCAAATTAAATAAAATTGTTTTTAAAAAATTTAGAAAGTTAAAAAGGATTCTTAAATAATCTTTAATTGAAAAAAACATATTGTATCCTTTTTAAGAAAAGTTAAAAACTATAATTATTAAAATTAAGAACAATCGATAGAATTATAGTTTTTCAATAAAAACATTTGAATTATCACACAACTATAAGATACATCAATCTCAATCATAATAATATTTTTGTTATATTTAAATTTAAGCAAAATTATCTAATTTTATAAAGTTCAATTTACTGAAATTATAGAAATTTTTTAGTATTTAGATTGTACTCCTAATCCAACACGAGCGGACATGAACCGAAGTTTAACGGATTTTGAATCCGTCGTGTACTCCAATTCAGTTATTAGGGCTTAAAATAAATATTTAAACCATAAGTATTTTTCATATTTAAAAATAATAGAAAATTATAAATTTTTAAAATTTTCAAATGTCTTGATAAAACTATAAAAGCTCCAATGTATTTTTTTATTATTTAACACAAAATCTTTTGAGCCTTTTTTAAATGGAAAAACATCAAAAATATTACTTCCAGCGATAACATCTCTAATTTTTAATTTATTGTAAATCTTAATTTCAGAAGTGTAGCTGTTTGCTAAGCCAAATTTAGACCTGTTTGCAATTTTTTTTCCTAAAGATTTTTTTATTATATCTCGTAATAATTTTTTACCTAATCCTTCTTTGTTAAAACGATATTTATCAGGCATTGCAACCATGAATTCTACTAAATCAATGCTTAGAAATGGTAACCTGGGTTCGATAGATTGTCTGAAAAAAGATTTATCAACTCTTAAATTACTCATATTTGGTATTGTTCCAGTAGCATAAGCTAGCGCCATATTCCCGCCTATCGATAATCTTTCCTTTAGATCATCATAGCATTTTGGGATACATCCGAAGCTTTTTTCTGATTGTTCTACGATACTATCAGGAAAAATATCTTTTATGTCATGGCTATCATGAGTAGGTACAAAAGTAAAAAAATCATTTCTTCCCATTTTTAAAAGGCAATTAATTTCTCGACTATCAAAAATAAGTTTACTAAGTAATTTTCTACCTACCCTATTTTTAGCTAATCGAAACATAAAATTTCTGAGTAATTTATTTTTTCCTAAAAAACTTCTTATTTTAAAGTTGGAGAAGTCTGCAGCATAACCACCCATTAATTCGTCAGGAGAGTCTGACATTATTACAACTTTTTTACCTTTCTTTCTAGTGGCATTTGCTATACATTCAAATGGGGCGTGCTGGGAAAGTGAACCATCAAAACATCCTTTGGCATTATTCTTAATTAATTCGTAAAAATCTGAATCAAAAAAATCAATTATGGTATGATTAGTATTTAATTTTTTTGAAACATAGATCGCATTCTCTCTCTCTTCAATATTATTACTAAAGCCGAAAATCGTATCAATTTTTTTCTTACCATTATCCGATAATAATATATTGATTAATGAACTATCTAAACCTCCACTTAATGTTGAAAAGAAATCTACTTCTCTTGGCACTCTCAATTTACATGATTTAAATAAAAGCTTTTGGTAAATATCAATAACTTCGTCATAATTGGGGTCTTTTTTAAAGAAATTTAACCACTTTTTAGGACATAATTTTTTAACATTTTTTATTTTTAGTTCTCCATTATTTTTTGCAGAGATACTAAACCCAGGTTTGAGTGTTTTAATTTCTTTGAAAAGAGTATTATCCATACCGCATGCACCAAACCTAATTGCAGAAGCAATTGAATTAAAACAAAACGTAAGCCCTGGTTTGTTGTCTCTAATTATGGGTTCTATTTCTGATGAAAATATAAGTTCATCTTTATAAATTCTATAGAAAAGATGTCTTTCACCCATTAAATCTCTAAATAACTCAATACTCTTATCGGATTTGTTATATATCACAAAACTATAAACACCGTCTATTTCATCTAAAAATTTCTTACCATATTTCAAGAAACCTTCTAGAAGCACTTCTGTATCAAGATCTGATCGAAATTGAAAATTCTTGTTAAAAATATCTTTCTTTAGTTCCTTATAATTATATATTTCACCATTAAAACTTAGAATAAACTCTCCATTTTTTGATTTAAGAGGTTGTCTTAGCTTTGATTTAACATCAACTATTGATAACCTAGTATTACCAATTGCACATGTCTTGTCTTCAGAAATAAATAACCCGTTTTGGTCAGGTCCTCTGTGTTTTAAGGACTCGTTCATTTTAAATATTCTATCTTCAATATTTAAAATTGGTTTACCCTTTAAACTGTAAATTCCTGCTATCCCACACATAAGAATACTTCTCTAAATATAGTTTTAGATTAATTCTTTTAGTTCGCAAGAACAATATTTTTTGGATAAATATTAGTCTTTAAAAGTTAATTATAATTACTTTTCTCCTCAACCTTACCTTTATTAGTGATTTAGATTAAATCACAATCAATCTAACTTTTCATTAATTAGTACCCCTAGCCCGACTCGAACGGACATGAACCGAAGTTTAACAGATTTTGAATCAGTTGCTTTGGGTCTAAAACCCTTTATTACATTGACTTTCATTGCTTATTTCAATGTCTTGTATCAATGTTTTTTTTCAAAATCTCTAAAAATATCCCTATGAATGTTAAATCTCGAAAAACTTTTTTAACTTTTTTTATTAGATTTTTCTTACCCAAGTGTATAATTTTTTGAAGAAAATTAGAATTAGTAGACTTTACTTAATTTTATGAATATACATTACCCATGAGTTTAATTGAGAAACTATCAAGAGTATTAATTAGACTTATAATATTTTCCTTGCTAATACTTTCATTTTTTTTGTGTTATAGAATTTTAGGTTTAAATTTTAATTTTTTAAATAAAGAAAATTTTGCAGAAAACTATATATTCCAACTTTTAATAATATTATCTATTACACTTTTTGTGAGTATTTTATTAATTTGGAATCAAAAAAAAAAAATATTCAGTTCGTCATATACTTTGATATTAATTGGATCTTTTACTTTTCCAATTTTAATATTTGAGTACTATGCCACATATAAAAGATATGCTATTTTCGCAAACTCGTTAGCATTCGATTATGATTATGATGTTAGAACAAAAAGACAAGTAGCAGAAGATATAAATCAAAGTGATGGAAAGGCTCATCCTGCTTTTAGAGTTTTTAAAGAAAACATAGGTTTAACTCCCCTGGCATATTCTCCAAACACAGTAATTGTAAGTAAGAATGAATACGGTAAACATCACAAATTTTTAACTGATAGGCATGGATTTAATAACTTAGATGAATATTGGGATGAAAAAATTGAGTATTTGTTTGTAGGTGACTCTTTTACTGAAGGTTGCTGTCTTCCAAATAATAATCATTTTATAAATATTTTCAGAAAAGTCGGTGTTAATGCATTAAATTTAGGAATTTCAGGAAATGGACCAATTATAAATCTTGGTATTATTAAAGAATACGCTGCTGAAATAAAACCAAAAAAAATTATTTGGGTTCATTATGGAGGTAATGATCTTAGTGATGGAATAAACTATTACAAAAAGATAAAAAAATTTGATAATTATTTGCTTGATGATTATTCACAAAATCTATTTCAAAAAAAAAAAGAGATTGAGTCTTTATTAAGTGATTTTTATTTTAATAAGTTACTTAAGAAACCAGATACTGAAAAAAAATTGAGATCAATAAATGAAATTTTTTTCTCAAAGGATAGACTATTCTTAAAGAGTATAAGAAACAAAGTAAACCTAAGATTTAACAAATCTAAGGAATCTGATGAAATTGATTTTGGAAGATTCGAACAAATTATTTCAAAAGCAAAAAGATTTTCAGATAGAATTAATGCTGAACTGATTTTCATTAATTTACCACATGAAAAAGACATCAAAACAATTTCTAAAAATGATTTAAAAGTAAGAAAAATTATTACAAGCCAACAAATAAAATATTATGATCTAGGAGAAATCTTTAAGGAAAATAAAGATTTAAAAAAATTATTTGCTTTTCGAGGTGGAGATACTGGCGGTCACCTAAGTTTTACAGGTAATAAAATTGTTGGTGAATATTTAAAAACAATACTTTTGAACTAATATCAAACATGAGGTAATAAAATTATCACTCTTGGTACGAAATAAAAATGAAACCCAACTTTTCAATATCATCACTTCTTTGGTCTACGATATAGTCTAATTTTGGGACAGCTATTTTCTCAGGCTGAATACCAAGTAGGCAAATATCAATACTCAGCTCCAAATAATACTAATATTGTTGAAAAAGATTTTAATCATGGTGGATCTATAAGTGTAGCGTATGAATTTACTGACAAATTAAAATATAGCGGGAAAAAAGGTGCATTAGTTGGATTAAAATGTAAAAGATATTGTTTTATGCTGAAAGATCTTTCATCATATTTTTTTCATCTTGATTCAAAGGATTATTGAAAGTTTTTTCGGACATGAATTATTAAAACAAAATAGAATTTTGAAATTTATATTTAAATATTTTTCTTAAATGGTACCCCTAGTCCGACTCGAACGGACGTGAACCGAAGTTCAACGGATTTTGAATCAGTTGTGTTGTTGTATAAGTCATTGATTTAAAAAAAGATAAATTTTACCATCACACTTTTTTAACCATTTAATAATATTTTTCAGTAAATTTAATACCTTTAAAAAATAAAGTAAAAAAAATTAATCTTAGATAACAGGAGAGGTTTAATAGATAATTATCCTGAATGCGGATTACACATCATCCTCCTATCGATAATAAGAGATAAAAATTTTTCTTTTCCAACTGACAATTAAAGATTAAAATTAAATGGGGTTAGCTCCAAAATAATTTGAAAAAAAGTTTAATTTATGTTGTACAAATTTTTTTTAAGTCATCTACTTCTTATTGTTATTTTTGTCATGGGAAAAGCTTCTTACTCTGAAACATTTAATGATGAGTGCGATAATTTTGATGTAAACTATAAAGAAAATGAATATTTAACAGACAGAGAGCAGATTCAGGCGATGGATGACGCTTTACTCGAGTCCTTGGATAGATTTGAAGAGTGTATAAAAGCAAAAACATCAGCAAGGCAAAATAATGTTGACGATAGTATAGAAAATGCATCGGATAGATCCCAAGAATTAAGAGGCAATAAACTTAGCGCAGATCAAGAATCAACTGAGTCATACAATGAACAAAATCAAAACACTGAAAATGAACTCGCAGGTTCTATTAATAAAAATAATTCAGGGTCAAATGGAAAAATTCCTGAAGATATTCCTTTTGATGACAATGATGATGTTTTAGCTCAACAAATAAAGAATGCTGCACTTAAAGAAAGTGACCCCGAAAAGCAAAAAAAGATTTGGAATGAGTATAGAAAATATAAAAATTTACCGCTTGAAGATTGAGTTTTTATTAAATTTATGATCTAATCTATCTGGAAATTTTAATTATGAGACTTACTTCATTAGTTATATTAATAGTTTTTTTTATTTCTAGTTGTAAAACTACACAGTCGTTAATGGACTTTGGTCCAAAAACTTCAAATCAAATTCTTGAGGAAGAAAAAGTTCAAGATTTTGCTGATGATTCCAGACCAAGACTAGATGTTGCAATAGCTGTATTTGATCCAAATATTCCTAAATCCAACAACGAAGATGTTTGGACAGAATTAAGAAAAGCTGAATCAATTAGATTCGCATATAAACTTAAACTATATATTGAAAAGTTAGACAAATTTGGGGCTGTCAGAGTTGTTCCTGACCTGAACGCAACAAGTGATTTATATATCTCAGGAAAAATTATGGAATCAAACAGTGAAGAAGTTGAATTAGACATTAAAGTGGCAGACATCTCTGGTAACTTATGGATTAATGACGATTTTGAACACCAAGTGCCAGAAGATTTCTACACTAAAGGAGGATATAACCAAGATTCTTATGACCCAGTTTTTCAGAAAATCGCGAAAAAAATCGAAGAAAAGCTTCAATTTGTTTCTACCAATAACCTTGATGATTTAAAATACATCAGTGATTTAAGATTCGGTATGAATCTCTCTGAAGAATCTTTTTCAGAAAATATTGATAAAAATGAAGATGGAAAATATATAATTAAAGCAAAGCTTGATAGTTCTGATCCAAAATATCTTAGATTATCAAATTTAAGAGTTCGAGATCAATTATTTATTGACGAATTACAAGTTTTTTATATGAATTTTGACGAAAATATCGATACAAGTTATTTAACATGGCAGCAACAGTCATTTCAGGAAAAACAAGCCGAAAGTAAAGCCAAGGGTGAAGCAGTAGGTAAAGCAATTGGTGGAATTTTATTGCTTGGTGCAGCAGTACTTGCTGCTGTAGCTGGTGCAAATTCTGGTGATGCTGGTAGCCAAGCTTTAGGTACATTGGGCGCTGTTAGTGGAGGAATGGCTGGGGCATCACTTTTACAAGATAGTTTTAAGAAGAGTGAAGAAGCTAAAGTTCATAGAGACGCAATTAATGAACTTGGTCAATCTATAGAAGTTGAAATGACATCTAAAGTAATAGAATTAAATAATGATACTGTAGAATTGACAGGGACAGCTAAAGAACAATTTTCTCAATGGAGAGTGTTTTTAAAAAAAATATATGAAAAAGAAAAAACTCCTGAGGTCGAAATTCCAGCCACTATCTAATTGATAATTCAATTTTTTTGTCGCTAATAGATGAAATTCCACAAAATAATCTTTTTTATACTTATTTCTTTAATTAGTAATAAAATTTTTTCTAAAGCAAATAATTATGAGCTAACAATGGAATGTATAGATGGAGCGAATAAACTAACCAAATATACAAAAACCAAAAATAATATTTGTATGATAAATTCTTCCAACCAAGAAAAGTGCCAGCAATTCACTTCTTCTGACGATTTAAATCTTACTTATGTAACTGAGGATAATAATAAAATTGAATTTATTGATTTTAAAAATAAGAAAATAACATCAACAATCAACAACGATTTTACAGAATTTAATTGTCAAAATTTTGAGAGTAATATTATCACAAATAAAAGAAATACAATTAAAGATAACTTGGAAAGTTTTTCTAATAAAACTGAGAATATTAATTTAAAAAATGCAAAAGAAGTTTTTCTAAACAAGAAAATTGAACTTGAAAAATTTTTTTATGATTCATTATTTATTTGGAATTTTAATTATTTTCAACAAAATATTGAAAAGATTGAGAACATGAGAAAAGAGATTATTGTAATCAAAAATAAAGGAAACTTTATTGATGCTATAAAAAAAATTGATAACACTGAAATTGAAATTAAAAAAACTAACAAGAAACTTGAAGAGGATTTTAATAATTTTTTTTCAAATGCAAAATCATTCTACAGTGATTTATCATATTTAAAAGCATATGAAAACATCAAAAATGCTCTCAAATTAAAACCTAATGCCCCAGAAGCAAAAAAGTTAAGAACCAAGATAAAAGTGCTTCCAGAAAAAATTCAAATCCTTGAAAATTTAGAAACTGCCCGAAACGAGAATAATAAAAAAAAAGAATTACTTTTAATGCAAAAGCTCAGTCAAATAGAAAAGAACCCTAAATTAGATGATGAAATAAAAAATTTGAGTCTCACAATAGCTGAAACAGAATTTGCAAAGAAAATTAATAAAGCAGAAAAGTTTTTTAAAGATGGAAATATTAAAGATGCAGAAAACTTCTTAATAAAAGCAAAGATAATTTTGCCAAATAGACCTGAGATAAATTTATTTGAAGACAAATTAGATAAACTTAAAGAAGAAAAAATAAAAAAAGATTTACTTTCTAATTTTAATATTGCTTCCAGTAATGATGATTGGGAAACTTCATTACTCAATCTCAAGAAAATTGAAACTATAGAAAGTAATGACGCTTTTATTAGAGAAAAAATTGAAATGACAGAAGAAATTTTATCTTTAAAAAAAAGTTTAAGAAGTTATTCCAAAAACTTGCACAGATTAACTAATCAAAAATTTAAGAACAAGGTTCTTAGTGATCTTAAAAGATCAAAAAAATACTTGGATATTAGTCCATCACTTTTTAAAAATTATCTTGAGGTCTCTGATGTTATTAAAAAATCTGAAACAAAAATTAATGTAAAAATTTTTTCGGACAACGAAACTCTAATAGAAATCAGAGGTATTGGTAAAGTTGGGAAAGTTGAAGAAAAAATTATTCAGCTTCCTCCAGGAAAATACTATTTTATAGGAAAAAAAAAAGGTTTCAGAGATATTTTTTTAGATGTCAATTTGACAGAAAATGAGCCTGTTCAATTGAAGGTTATTTGCTTAGAAAAGATATAAAAAATTATCTGGGTAAAGCGATAAAGGTTCCGTTGTTTTGTTTCGTTATCTCACGCATAATAATTGAAAATCTATCTGTTGTATCTTGAGCAAGAAAACCAATGGCATGAATCCTTGTTTTGAATTTTTTTTTTTTATTTAAATTTGTTATTTTATTAATTGCTATGTCATAATCTCCGCCTGTATAATCGTCCCCCATGACATAAATTGCCACAGACTTTTTAGGATCTGAATATTTTATAAGTGCCCATTCAATACCTTCTAGAGGACTACTGTTTGAGGCAATAACCCACATTTTGAACAATTTTAATGAATTTTTACGCCAAGTTGGTGTATCTGGTATCCATTTATTTTTATAACCAGAAATGAGCGGAACTCCCATATCATTCAATATTTGAAAACCCTTGACATTTGGATGAATCTTTAAAATATTTTCAATTTTGCTAGAAACTTTATCCCAGATAGTCAACATACTTCCAGATGTATCAACTATAAAAATGACATAGTCGCTATCGACAGGAATTCCACCAACTTCAATATCCCTTACAATTTCCTTTTTCTTTTTCAGTGAAAAGGATTTGAGATTATTCTCAACTAGTTTTAATGCTTCAGCTGAATCTTTTAGATTTTTTTTTTTTTCTTCAATTGATGTAAGTGAATTTTGTTTATTTTGTATAGAATTTTTAACTTCTAAAAATTTTTTATTAATTTCTAAAACCTTATTATTTAATTGTTCTTTTGTTTTCTTTAATTGATCATTAATTTCTTGTAACTCATTAATTTTTAAAATGTAACTCTCATTATCTTCATCAGAATTCTCAATATTTTCACTGGGATTAAATTTGTAAATTAACACCAACATCACAATAGCCCCAAACCCACAAGATATTACATCTAAGAATGAAAAAAGTGTATTTTCTAAATCCCTTTTTTTCTTCATTATGGCCAACTTCTCGCTGGGCTGATTAATATACCACCTGTGTCAGAGGCCCATTTCCACATCTCAGGTGAGGCTTGGGGATCACCCTCAACGGGTAGAAGAATTATATCTATTTGTGCTCCATTATTGCTAACATATCTTATACTTTGATTAAATAATTTTACTCTACAATCACCAGATATTTTATTTGAGGAACCAATAATGGAATCACATTTATTAAATGGATTCAAACTTTTGAATCTTTCTCCACCAAAAGTTGGTAATCCATCTGTTATTAGATAAATATTGGTTGGATTAAATTTTGCCGCTTGTATTAAAGCAGATAATAAATTTGTGGGCCCGTCAGGGGTTATATTATTTAAACCTAAAAAAACTGTTTTTAAATCATTCTTATTTTTGGTTTGGAAGGATTGTTTGGCAATATATTTTGCTGTTTCATTGAATCGTATTACAGCAATATCACTGTCTTTGGGTGCTCTAGCTAAAATCCACTTTACAATATCTAAACTTCTCTTCCACTTTGGACCCTTTTTTTTTTCTTCGTTAGATAGATTTTTCCTTTTAATAATTTCTAATAATTTTTCATCGGTCATTGATGAACTAGAATCAAGTAATATACAAATTTTTTTCCCTACTATTGTGAGACCCTCAATATAATTTTCCTCAAACAATTCATCATTTGAAATAGGATCTTCGATCATTTGCTGCGGCATTTTTGATATTTTTTCCTTCAGTTGAGAGACTTCTGTATTGACTTCTTGAATGTTTTTATTAGCATTTTCAATTGTTTTCTCTAAATTTACATTTTGCTTATTAATAACGGATATTTTATTTTTTTCATTTTCTATATCTGACTCTAATTGTTGATTAGCAATACTTAGTTCTTGATTAGAACTAGTAAGGCTTTCAATTTGCTCTATTAATATTTCATTATTAGTATTGGATTTATTAATTTTGAAAGTAGGTTTATTTTCTAATAATAAAAAAATTATTATTACTCCACCTAAACCGCACGCCATAATGTCTAAAAATGATAAGCTAAAATCATTGTTACGTTTTTTTTTTTTCATAATTTATATAAATTTAGAATAAAGATATTTTTCACAATATTCTTGAATATCAACCAAATTTTCATCTTGTAGCTTTTGTAGTTGATGGAAAAAAAGCATTAAAATTAAACTAATGATCAATGCAACAAAAGTTGAATTAAAAGCTATTCCTAAATTTTCAGTCATTAATGAAATATTACCAGCAATTGCCTTATCAGCGTTTGATAATGCTAATCCAATGCCTCTAACAGTTCCAATAAAACCAACAGAGGGTATAGCCCATATTAAATATCTGATCATTGCGTTATCACTATCTTGTTTCGTTGAGAGCATTTCAATACTACTTTTAATAGAATCTGACACGTTTTGAACATTTTTTGTTTGAGAGTATCTAAGTAATGCAAGATTTATGGATTCGATAAGAGGGGTTTCTTGAAGATTTTTATCAAGCTGATTATTTAATTTGCTTATAACTTCTTCTGCCGTTTTTTTAGTTTCAATTTGTCTTTCAATAAGGTCAATATTAAAAAGATAGTTTGAATTGATAATTTTAAGACATTTTTGAAGTATTAAAAAAACTCCCCAAATTAACAATATGAAACAAATTTCCTGTTCAAGGTCTTTTACAATAATATAGAAATTTCTAGGTACTGATGTTTGTGTGTTCTTAGCTGTTTCAATTATCAAATTCGCTTCAGGTCTTATAAAACCAGAAAAAATAAAATGTACAATAATGACTGTAAAAATTAAAAATAGAGAGTTCTTGAGTATATTATTCATCAAATATCAACTGGAAAAGAAATTGGAGTATTTAACGAAATAGTCAGGCCACCAGCCTCAATAATATTATAACATATAAGACATGTAAAAATTAATATGACAAAAATTTTTTTTTTTTTTTTTAAGTTCATAAATATCTTGCTATTCTAAAACCAGTTGTTTCATTTCCCTTTATACCATTTTCTCTATAACTAGGTCTAATTTTTGTTAATGTACCTGAACTCCAATTTGCACCTTTGATTACATGACTTGATCCCTTTTTTTTACCTAATGGATCTTTTTCTATTTTGTCGGAGAAAGTAACTGTATAATAATCATGAACCCATTCACTAAGATTACCAGATAAATCATATAACCCAGATCTTTCCCTATTGAAACTACCAATCTCTGCAAGATTTTCATAACCATCATCATAATCTTTTACAAAGTTCCTTTGATTGCTCTGAGCACTTTCATCGGCAATATTAAGATAATTGTCTGGAATTATAAAGCTATCACCCCAACTAAATTTACTGGCTTTTTTCTTATTTGCTTTTCTTGATAACCACTCCCATTCAGCCTCAGTTAGCAATCTATATCCGTTGGAATTTCCTTTAAAATCAATTAATTTGCCACCTTTAATGACATAAAATTCTTCAAGTTTTTCTTTTTTACTTAACCAATTGCAGAAAGCTGCAGCTTCGATCCAAGAGATGTTGCTTACAGGAAAACTTCCATTTCTAGATAATTGCTTTTTTTTAAAATTGGTAAAATTTTCGTTGGATACTTCATGTAAAGAGACATAAAAAGGTTTGGTTAGATTAACTTTTCGCAAAATTTCATTGGCTCTTTGACCTTTTTCATGACGTTTAGCACCTAATTGCAATATATCGCCTTTTGGATTAAATAATTTCATTTCAATATTAATAGAATTATTGTATGAGGATTTTGCCTCTTGCAATTTTGCTACCTTTTCGTCAATAAGATCAATATTTAAAACTTTTTTTTTATCTGCTTTCGGTAAAATTTTGTTAGTCACAGACCTGAAGTTTTTTTTTCTAACTTCAATAGTCTGCTGAATAGTTCTTAACTCGATCAGTTTGGGAGTTTGGCCTGATAATTTTCCATTAATCCAAATTTCTGCTTCTGGTTGAGAAATAATTTCAACAATACCATATTCTTCTTCCAAATTAATAGTTTCAGTTCTTTCTTCATTAGGTTTTAAATTTAAATTAAGCGATTTTTTTTTAAAGCCAGGTTTTTCATATGAAACAACATATTCCTTATTAGATTTAAGATTAATAAATTTATCTGTTTGATAAACCAAACCATTAATATTTAAGTTTCCTCCTCTTGGTTTTGCAGTGACTTTTAGTTTTGCCTCGATTAGCCCCAAGATATAGTTTCTTTGATTTACTTTATTCTGATTTGTAATAATTATTGTTTCATTAATTTTTTTGTAATTCTCTTTTTTAACTTCAATTATGTACTTACCACCTTGATCTTTAAAAATTATTGGGGTGAGTCCAATTTTTTTTTTGTTAATGAATACACTTGCATTAGCTGGCTCTGAATCGATTTTTATAAAACCGTTAATATTATTGAGTTCTAAATCTAGGTTGTGAGTTTCCCCTTTTTCAATAATGACATATGTATTTTTTTTTTCAAAAAAAGGGTTATTAACTTCTAAATCATACTGTCCTGCGGGTAGGCTTGTTTCTAATTTTTCCCCTTCATGGATAAATTTCTGATCTAAAAACCATTGGGTATTTTCATTTTTTTTTTTAATATTGACATTTAATATGCCTGGAAGTTCAGTCATTAAAACCTCATGAAATTTCCCTTTATTTTCTTGTGGAATAGTTTCGCTGATTTTTTTATACCCCTTTGAAGATAAGGAAAAAAGAGGTGTGGAATAAAATGAATAAATAGAATTGTTTAAACTTAAATCTAAAAAATTCTCAGATTTTACCTTTGCATTTATACTTGCCTCTTCAGGTAAAATAATTATTTTCGTACCATTTGAGAGAAGTAAAAAAAAATAAATAAAGATTGAAATACATCCAACAAAACCTACGAAATAAAAAGATCGAATCTTATATTTTTTTCTTTCTCTTTGTAATACTGAATTAATGTCATTCATAAATTTCTCTTAGAACTCCAGAATTTAGATAAAAATCACCAATTAAATTTTTTTTTCTTTATTTTTTTCGTTTTTTTTTTCACTTAATTTTACTAAAATAATATAATGTTTATTTTTTTTTGTGTATTTATTTTTTTTATATTTTCTCAATCCTTTGCTGATTCTTGTAACCCTCAAAATTTAAAATTAGATTTGTTAACTCAGTTTTATACATGTAAGACTGATCAAAGAGTTGACTATTTAGAAAACTATTCATCAATTAGAGAATGGAACGAGGAAAATGTTTGTAATCTTTGTCTTGAAAAAATTGGACCGAAAAAAAACACTAAAATTAGTATTAAAAATGAAAATGAATTGAAAAAAAAAGATGAAGTAAAAAAAAGTAACAATAAAAAAAATCCAGAAATTAAAAGATCAATAAATGAAAAAATTACAAAAAAAATAACTGAAAAACCCACAAATATAAATGAGAATCTAGACTCTAAAGATCTATCAAAAAGATTGTTATATTGCAGTGGAAGAAAGAGACACGCAACTTTTGAGTTTGATGTTAAAATTTATTTAGAATTTAGAAATGATTATTTAGGTCGAATGTCTGAGTTTGTAATAACAAAAAAAAGTGACTGGGCAAGTAAAGGATGGTTGAGTTATGGATTTGATCCAGCTTTGAACGAAACAGATTTTTATTATGAAACTACTGGTATAAACGATGGTATTAGTACTGAAAAAATAAATATTTCTTTTTTAAATTCTGATAGTGACCTTTATTTAGCTTGCGATAACGGTCATTTTTCAAATTATGGAAAACTAGAATGTAGAAATCCAAATCACAACTACAGTTACACTGAACTTGGTGGAAATATTATTATTGATAGAACAACGTTACGCTTGGATGATTCTATAATAAACAAAGGTATTGAATTAGTTTTTCCAACTCTCGGTTCTTTATTAAAAGGGAATTATTCAGATGTAAAATGTGCGCGAAGTTATGCTCTGGATGATAAGAATATAAAAATAATTCTTCCTTACAGGAAACTTAAAGTAGAATATGATTCATATCTAGAAAGTAGAAAGAGTAAAAATAAAATTTAAACAGGCATAAATTTATGGTACCCCTAGTCCGACTCGAACGGACATGAACCGAAGTTCAACGGATTTTGAATCCGTCGCGTCTACCAATTCCGCCATAGGGGCTTAACTCATTATGAATAAGAATTATAATGGATTTATGCAAATAAGGTACTACATTTTTTTTCAAATAGTAAAGAAAGCATAGAGGCATTCTGATTAATAAGCTTCAATATTAAATAAATATCTAGAAATACATAGTGTAAAGAATTTTAGATAATACTTATTTAAATTAACTTTAATTAAGAATAAAACGTAGTAATCTGGTTTTAAAAGAATTCCGGAAAGGGAGAGAATAAAAGAATAAAAAAATCGCGCCGAATAAACGACGCGATTATATTTAACTACGGCTTAGTTGCAGTAATTTTGTAGATTTCACCTTCATCTACAGCTGCATATAAAGCTCCGTCTGGACCAAGTCTTAGTCCTCTGAATCTTTTAGTAAGACCAGTTGGTAAGTGTACAACACTCTTCACTGATTTACCGTCTGCAGCAAGGTCAACGAGGTCGATTCTCATTCCAGATGGTGTACCACCGAAACCAATTCCCATGATTCCAACAGCCATACGGCCTTCATAGTAACCCCAGTTGCCACCTTTTAAGAAAGCAGCTGAACCTGTTCCTTGAGATAGACCACTGTTGTTCCATGCAGGCGGCATTAAGTCCTTGAAACGAGTATCACTCATTGGCATAAATGCAGCACGAGCAGCTGGAAGCATACCTTCTTTTTGATTAGGCATGTAACCACAATACTTGTCTGGACAATCACCACGACCACCAACATTTGGACGTGGATCCCAACCACCATTACCGCCATTTACTAATGCAGTAATTTCGTCGTTTTGCCATGGTCCATGCTCTGCAGTGAACGCTTGTCCGTCACTTGGACGAAAGTCAATACCCTGAACATTTCTATGTCCGTAAGTATACATACGCTTATCAAATCCCTGCGGAGGATTGTTTTTTGGATGTGCATTTCCATCTGTATCGATACGAAGTACATTACCACCTAATAGTTTTGGTGATTGTGGCACTACACCTCTGTGACGATCGCCAGTTGTAGCCCAAAGGTAACCCTCAGGACCGAAACGCAATCTGTTACCATTATGTGCACCTGGTCCACCGAAAGGATGGTCAGATTCAAATGGCTTATACTGGATATCTTTTACGATGTCAGTACGATTTGATACACTTTTCATATCTTTGCTGACTTCGAATCTCATAATGATGTTACCATCACACTTTGAGAAATTGTCTTTACAACCACTTCCATGATACTTATTAGAAGTAGAAGCAACATAAATTCTACGATTTTTCTTGAAATTAGGGTCTAATGCAACACCCATCATTCCAGCTTGACCTGAACAAAAAAGGTCATCGTTAGAACTTGCATATCCTTTTGATCCTGTCATGCCAGCTAAAGCATTAACTGAACCAGATTTAGTTTTTACTGAAAGACCTTTACATTTTTCAGTATAAAACATGTCACCAGCGCTTGTAAAAGCCATATCCCATGGGTTTTCTAACCCATTTAATATAGACATCGCACTAATTTTAGGAGTTCCCATAGTGTCTGCACTTGCAGCTGATGAGAACAATGCCGCCGCCGAAACTACGACTGCTGACAAAAGTTTTGATTTCAATTTTATAGACATAAAATATTAATCCTCCTTAGTTGTGTTAAAGTTAATTTTGCACACTTGATAAGTATGCAGCCAGATTTGAAATTTCGTCATCAGATAACACACCTGCCATCATGATCATTAAACTTGAATTTGGACCAATCTTTTTTCCAGCTCTGTAAGTCTTTAATCTATCAACAAGATAAGGGACTTCTTTGCCGGAGATTTTAGGGTAACTAGCTAGTCCCATACCTGCTGGTCCATGACAGTTACCACAATTTTGTGCATATCTTTTTTCTCCGGCTGTAATATCCCCGCCTAACGCAATATTAGAAAGTGAAAATAAAGCCAAGCAAACAACTCCGAAAAGTATGTTTTTCAAAATTTCCTCCACAAAAAAGTTACTCCAGTTCAAATCTAAAAATTTCAGAAATGACCTATTAATATATACAGTTCAATTTTAATTTAACAACCTTTTCTTTTTATTTTTACTGTGTTTGGAATGAATTTTTTTATAAAATTACCAAAAAATTGTAATATTTCTAATGTAATTAACTTACATAACTACTCTTCCCAACATGCTAGGGTATCTGATGAAGAAATAATAACATCTAACATCAAAGTTGATGGAGGAAAGAATCTAAAATGTTTCTTTTCTGACTTTTTTTTGTCCAGAAAAAAATATCCATCATAAAAAAAATAAGTAGAATTCTTAGATCTTTTTCTTTTAAATATTTTTCCGTCCAATTTTTCAAAGTTATTTCGATTTTTTAAATCATAATATTTTAAAAAAAAAGTTTCTTCTTGATCTGGATTCTTAAAAAAAGGAACCTGAAATATTAACCTTGGTCCAATCGAATCAGCACAAATAATAGGTTTTAAACTGTCATTTTTTGATTGTGTATCAACAAAACATAACAAGAGCAGTAGTTTTATTAGTAAAATTGAAATATTTTTAGTCATTGAAATTTTAAATATAAAAAAATTATTTTGGTAATTCTTTTGGACAACTAATTTGCTTATGCTTAATTTCTATTTCTTTTTGACCGGTAACAGTACTGTAAATACAAACTAATTTTTCTTCTATTTTGTAAGACTTAGTTAATCCTATACCCATCGGACCAGAAGAAAACGTTTTCTCATCGTAAATATTTAGTTTTTCATACTTTCTTATATCCGAAATACTTGAATTTACTGTTGAACTATAAAAACATAGATTTGATAAAATAATTAAAAACAAAAATAACTTCATAATATTTCAATTTAAAAAGCCAGAGAATTGAGTCAAGCTTTATGATCAATGATTAATCTTCTTCATTTCTAACAATGCGCTCAAGAATTTATTTTCGATGAAACAAAATTTAACTAATTATTGCAATATTCTTAACCATCAGGATCTCTTGATTTAAAATAGATATTTAAGTTACAATGCTTAGTCTTAATAAAAACTGACTAAATTATTCATATTTTATTAATATATCAGATAAGTTTTAAAAACAAATATTGACTAGTGACTACAATATTATTAACTATAAAAAAAATTGAAAAATTTCAGATGTATAAATTAACTTTACTAATATTAGTATTATTAAATTCAAATAATTTTTTAGAATCAAAATCTATGAAATGTGAGGGAACTCAAACATCTAAATGGAATAATTGTAGAGCGGTTATCACAAAAGATCTTACAGCATATGTAGGAGAATTTAAAGATGGTTTGCCTCATGGGAAAGGAACTTTGACTTATTCAGACGGTGCTGTTTATTCTGGTGGCTTTAAGTTCGGAAAAGAGCACGGAATTGGAATATTTATCTGTTTTGCTCACGGTTCTAAATATGAAGGAGAATTTCAAAATGGTAAAAAACATGGTAACGGAGTTTACACTTATCCAGACGGAGTAATTTATGAGGGAGACTGGAGTGACGGAAAAAGGAATGGTCTCGGCACACTGTTATATACAGATGGAAGGAAGTTATCAGGTGAGTTTTTTGAGGATAAGTATGTTAAAGAAATTCATCGGAATAATTAATATTTAATTATTCCGATAATCTTATTAATTTATTCTTTTTTCTCACTATCTTCGCTATCTTCTGAGGTAGTGGTTGATGTTTCGGTAGATTTATCATGTCCACCTGAACAATGGTTTGCAATAACCTGAGAAGAACCTAAAGAAATGAAAAAAATTAATGCTAAGTATTTTATTAAATTATTCATTATTTTTTCCTATAGTTATTTTTAGTTTAATTAGTTATTTAATTATAATAATCAAGTTAATTTGTTGTATTATGGTTTAATTTCTGGAATAAGAAAATATTTCCTTCTATGTTATTGTATTTGTTATTGTGGAAATTTTGGAAAATAGAAAGTTTTTTTGAATTAATTGAAAAAAATTGAAGAAAAAGTAACTTTCTTATTTTTTTACCAGGACGACTACCATAATGATAACACCTTGAGGTATCCAACATGATGACATCTCCCTTTTTTGCTAAAAGGGTAACTGTATTCTTCTTGCTGGTTACTTTATACATATCTTCATCAGAAACTTTTTGATGTCTAAAATTTATTTTCTTAGCATTTTGAAGTTTGTTGAAGATATTTTTTGTATTTTCTGCGTTAATTATATTTAATGGTCCAGAATCTTCTGTGATATCTTCAAGAGGAATGAAACATTTTACTTGTCTAATATCCTCTCCATCTAGGTGAAATTCTTGACTTCTACCAGTTTCAAAGGACTTGTTAGGTGATACCCATACCTCACAAGTCCACAACAAAGGGACTGATCCAAGATAATTTATGATAGGAGCTATAAAATCATGAGAAATAACTAATTTTTTTAGCCCTGCAAAATCTTTTGATAAGATGTCTATAGGGTAGTTTTTTAAGAAGTCTTTCTTGAAATTTAAATTCGGGTCAATAATTTTTTTTAAATTTATTTTTTTTAAAATTTCTTTAGAAAAATCATCTCCTAATTTATTTATTTTATATCCCTCATAATCTAAAATACTCAAGCCGTCAGGAATATCAGAGAATTTTTTCTTAAAGATACTTTTTCGCTTATTGTAAGAGTAATAATTAAAAATCTTTGAGAAATTAAAATATATCTGTTGCCCAATAAAGGTGTCCGGAAATAGACTCTTAAATTTTTGATCTATTTTTTGGAATAATAAATCTTTCTTAAATAATTTTAAAAATTTAACTAACATATCTATTCTGACTATTATTAATAAAAAATCATCTTATGATTTTAATGAAATTGTATTAAAAAATAAAATTTATATTTTTTTCTTCCCCAGCACAATATTTTTAAATAGATCGCTGTTTTTTAGAAGTTGGTCATAGCTTCCCTTAGCTTCAACTGCTCCCTTATTAATAACATAAATTAAATCACAATTTTTAATTGTGGAAATTCTATGAGCCACCATGATTATAGTTTTATCCTTAAATGTTTTGAAAACTGTTTCAGAGATTAATCTTTCTGTTATATTATCCAATGAACTTGTAGCTTCATCAAAAACAATAAAAGAGGGATCATGGTATAATGCTCGGGCAATTCCGATTCTTTGTTTTTGACCTCCACTAATTCTTGAACCTCTTTCACCAATTAATGTATTAAATTTTTCTGGTAGTTCATTTGAAATAAAATCATATATACCTGCCATTTTTGAGGTTTGAATAACTCTTTCCATATCGATTTCATGATCAGGAATACCAAATGCAATATTATTTTTTACAATTTCATCGCTTAAATATATCTCTTGAGGAACAAAACCAATTGATTTTTGCCATGAACGAACATTAGATTTATCAATCTTTTTTTGATCAACTTTTAATGTGCCTTTGTCTGGTAAATAAAGACCTAAAAGGAGATTTATTATCGTTGACTTCCCAGAACCTGTAGGACCAACTAATGCCACGGATTTCCCATATTTTATTTCTAAGTCAAGTTTTTCTAAAGAAGATTTTTTCCTATTTCTATATTTAAAAAAAACTCCATTCAGTGATACACTTTTCTTTAAAGGTATAACATTTCTCTTTCCTGGAGATAAACTATTTTTTTCAGGGTCTTTTAGATGTTTTTTCATTACATCTACTACTGTGCTATTTAATTTTATTTGTGTTAAAGCTAAAAATAAACCGTCCAAATAAGGCATTAATCTATAACTGGACATTCCAAATAAAGCAATCAAACTTATCGTTGATTGATCAATTGAACTGGCATCATAAGAAAACTTATATAAAGTTAACAATACTATGCCGCCAAATATTAGTATTTCCATTACAAGCCTTGGCAATCTTGGAACAATGGATGTTTTAATTGCAAGAGCTGCAATTTTGAAAAAAATTTTTTTACATTTTTTATAAAAAAGATTTTCTCTACCAAGGACTTTTATTTCCTGTATACCACTAATTAATTGTGAGGTATATTCAAATCTTTTTTGATTTAATTCAAATCGTTCTTTACCATATTGCGTAAAAACCTTTTTTGAAAGATAATAAACTACAAAATAAATAATTCCTAATGTTGAGAAAATTATTATTGTTGAATTGAAATTATAAAAAAGTAGGCTTATGAAAATTACAATAAATACAAAACTTCCAGATAAGATTTTAAGTAATGGAATGAGGAAACCCGTAGCAACCAACTGTGCTTCAGTATTTATGTTTTTTAGAAGAACGGCATGATTATTTTCCATGAAAAAATGATAGGGAAACTTTAAATAACTAATTAATAATCTTGATGACAAACCAGCTGACACATTTAAGGAAAAACTCGTTACCATCCATAAATTAAATGCAATAAAAACATTTCTTATAATAAGCGATATAATTACAAGAAAACCAAGAATAGTAATTAATTTTTTTTGATCTTTAATTTCTAAAAATTCATTTAACTTTGACATAATTTTTGAATTTTCAATATTTGTAGGATTAAGAATTATATCTACAAAAACAAAAACCGAACCTATTCCAAAAAGTTCAACAAATGGAAGGATTAATGAAAGAAAAATAACAAAAACAAAAGATCTCTTCTCTTTAAAAAGTAGAAGACTCCAAATTTCTTTCAAATGATTTAATCTCATTTAATGAAAAACCATATTTAAATTATATTATCCATATAAAGTTTTAATAAAAAAAAATACTTTTTATTCTTCATAGTTTACATATAAATCATGATAAGAAAAAAAATCTCTCCTACTATCAGTAATTTTTCCCAGTTCTAGAAATGCTTTTTTATCGTTACTATTCAGATAACTCTGTAGTTTTTTAGTTTCCTTTTTTATATAAGATAAGTCCTTGAACGCTAAATTATTTATTAATATCCTGAGAGTTTTCTTTTCAACCGAAGAATAACTCAAAGATTCTAGAATTTCACAAGAAAAATCAAAATAACCCAATAACAATGATGCTATAAATATAACTTCTTTCTTTCTATCACTTTCTTTTATCAACTTATTTTTTTTTTCAAATGGATCTTTAAAGAATACTGCGTCTGCCTGCATTAATCTCTCCCTTCCAATACTATTCTTTTTATTGAACCTTTTCGTAGAACGAAATTTATAATCAAGAAAACCATATAGATGAAAACCCATTGATTTTAAGGTATCAATAATATCAGTTAAACTACTTGCCTTTTCATAAGGGGAAAAAAAGGAAACTTCGCAAATAATACACATTGTATTATTTTTTATTACATTTTTGGCTCCTTTTAAAATCTTATGTTCTGCACCTTGTGTATCCAGTTTTATTATTTCACCAAGGTTAGGAGATACCTTTTTTTGTTTTAGAAAAAAATTATCTAGTGTTATTGCTGGAACTATTATTTCTTTTTCAAGCTCAAATCCCCTAAGCTTATATCTATTATAAACCTGCTTTTTTACCTTAAAAATAGAGCTATTATTTGGTCTTTTAAGTAAATAGAGTTTTATTTCTTCATTTCTATCACTAAGTGCATATGGTAAAACTTCACTTTTAAACCAGATTCCTTTTCTCTCTTCTTTTTCAGTTATTAGTTCTGATTCAATAGGGTCTGGTTCGAATGAAAGAGCATGTGTGACTCCTGCAATAGGTTCAAACATCTGGTTAATACCCCATCTTGCTCCGACATCAATAATACTCAGAGGATTTTTTGCAAATGATTTTGCAATAATAGAATTAAAAAACCCATTAGTGTATAATAATTCATAATCTAATAGAGATAAGGTGTTTGATCCATCTTCAATCTTTTTTTTCATAATATATCCTTTTAGAGATAAACTTTGTTTTCAAAAGACTTATCTAGTTTTACTGGTTTCAAAATTTTCCCTCCACCATTGAATGGTTCTTTTTAAACCCTCATCATGCGAAATATTCCTCTCCCAACCAAGATATTTTTTTATTTTAGAACAATTGAGTGAAAGAGAAGTTTTAATAGTTGGTTGCGTTTTGTCATGTTCAATTTCAACTTTTAAACCTGAATGTAAAATTATTTTTTCTGCAAGTTTATTAATAGATATTGATTTACCATAACCTACATTAAAAAGACCGAAAGACATTTTCTGCTTTTTTATTGCCAATCCTACAGAGTTGACTAAGTCATCGATGTAAAGAAGATCTCTTTCTTCTTCACCTGATCCCCAGACCTTTATCTTACCTTTTTTATCTGAAGATAAAACCTTTGTGATTGTTGCGCCACATACATGACTTTTTTCTAAGTCAAATTTATCGTCAGGTCCGTATATATTTGAATGTCTTAAAACAGTATATTTAGTTTTTCCAATTCTAGAATAAAATTCACATTGTTTTTCCAATGATACTTTAGTCCAACCTACTCCAAAATATTTTGGATGAATTTCTTCATTAAGTTTAAAATCGTCTTCTTTAAGTGGTTTTTGACTATTTCTATACATAACTGTACAACTAAAGAAAACTACATTTTTTACATTATTCTCGTGAGCAGTTCTAAAAATCAATGAATTCATAATCACATTATCTGTAACGTGTATCATAGGTTTTGAGACTATATCCTTAGAACCAGAGGTTGTTGCAGCTGCTTGGACTATAATATCGATCCCTTTTAATACTCTATGAACGTCTTTTGAATTTGTTAAATCAGCTTTTTTCCATTTTAAATTGTTCCATGCAAATTTTGGTTTCTTGTTATATATTCCAATTACTTCATATTCATCCAATGAGGAAAAGTATTTTACTAAATTTTTACCTATAAAACCCGTAGCTCCACAAACAAGTAATTTTTTTTTTAACATTTTTTTGAAAACCGTTTAATTTAATGATATCAGTAAGATAACATTATTAAGTTTAAATCTTAAACAATTAAAATAATCTTTTATGGTTTCAATTCGATAATAATGATAACCAGACATAAAACTTTATTAGTTACTGGTTCAACTGGTAATATTGGATCAGAAATTTGTATAAAAGCAGCAAAAGAAGGGTTTTCAATTGCTCTTCACTATAACCAAAACTTTAAAAAAGTTAATTTTTTAGCTCAGTCTATAAAAAAAATAGGTGTCGATGCTTTTCCAATAAAGGCGGATCTTAGAAATCAAAGTGAGATAAAAACTATGTTTTTAGAAATAGATAAAAGGTGGAATAATTTAAGTAGTGTTGTTAATAATGCAGCAATTTCTGGTAATAGAGTTTCCTTTATAAATATCAAAGGTCCTGAAGTTGAAGAGATTTTTAAAATAAATTTTTACGCTAGTTTTGAAATAATGAAAGAATCTATAAAAAGAATGAAAATATCAGACGGTGGAAGTATTGTAAATATATCCTCTAATGCAATTAAAACAGGAGGTTACAATATAGCAGCTTATCTTGCGTCCAAACAAGCACTTGAAAGTTTATCTAAGAGTAGTGCTAAGGAATTTTCAAAAAATAATATTAGAATAAATATAGTTAGGCCAGGAATTATTGGGTTTGATGACCCGATTTTAGATGAACCATTAAATAAAAAAAAAAAAGTAATTCCTATGAACAGATTAGGTAAACCAATTGATGTGGCTAATAGTGTTGTTTGGCTTTTATCTGAAAAAGCAAGTTATTTATGTGGTGCGACTATTTCTGTAACTGGCGGTTATTAAGATTTTATTTTTTTTTCTAGTTCCAGTGATGCTCTTTTAAAATCTTTAGGAGTGCCAATATCGATAAAATAATCTTCTGTAATAAAAATATTTGGATTAATTTCTAAAATTTTATGGACTAAGAAGTCGCTTTCAAATGAAAAGTTTTTTGATAAATCATCTTTTTTAAAAAGGTCTTTAGAAACTATATAGACACCAATATTAATGTAACCAGCTTCATTTTTTCCTGGATACACAAATTCCTTTATTTGAAATTTTTTATCAAAGATAAACTGACCATACCTTTTACATGATTTTATTTTTTTAAGAACAATAGTTAAATTTTTTTTACTTTTTATATGTGATTCAAGTACTTTTCTGTAATTTAAGTTTGTAAAACTATCACCGTTGTGTACTAATACTGGCTCGGAGGATCTTACTAAAGATAATGCTTTTTTGATGGCTCCTCCAGTGCCCAATGGAGTTTCTTCTTCTGAAAAGAGGGTTTGTATTTTACTGGTTTTTTTTGATAAAATATCTTTAAATTGTTTCTTTAAATAGTGAATACATATTATTGAATATTTAAATCCATGTTTTTCAAGTGAGTCCAATAAATACAAAATAAAGGGTTTTTTTCCAATTTTCAGAAGAGGTTTGGGGACTTTCTTTGTAATTTTTCCTAGTCTCTTTCCAAAACCTCCAGCTAATATTATTGAGTACATATTTAGTTTTTAAAATTATGATAATTATTAAGAAAAAATTCTTTGACAAAAGTTTCTTAAGTATCAGAATAAACTGGCGATTTTTAATTGTCGAGAGGGATAAAAAAATATGCTGAAAAAATTTGCTAATAGGCTAATGGTTAAATTAGGGTTAAAAAAACTATATTTTCACTCTACAACTATTCCAACAAGAAATATAATCAGTAGAATAAGTGATGTTGAATTAATTAAACCGTATTTAAAAACAGATAAGCCTACAATTATAGATGGAGGTGCTCATACTGGTGCCACTCTTGCTACTTTTGTAAATTTTTTTCCTAATGCAACTATTTATAGTTTTGAGCCTAATCCAGAAATATATGAAATACTTGACAGAAACGTTGATATATTATCGAAAGTATTTCCCAATGCAAAACTGAACTCTTATCCAATTGGTTTAGGGTCAAAGCAAGATGAATTAACTTTTTACCGTTATGCTAAAAGGACAATGTCTAGTTTCTATGAAGCTAATCTGGATTCTGATTTGGTTAAACAATACATAGAATTTATGCGGAAGAAAAATCCGAATGCAACAAAAAAAGATTTTATTTTGGGAAAACAAAAGATTCCAGTAATATCAATCGATAAATTTGTCCAAGACAATGATATAGAAAAAATACAATTATTAAAGATAGATCTGGAGGGATTTGAGATTGATTGTTTGAAAGGTGCCAAAAAAACACTTCAAGAAAATAAAATAGATGTCATTTTTTCTGAATTTATATCTACTGAACATTATCTTGATAGGAAAGTATATTTTTCAGATTACGAAAACTCTCTGTTTCCATATGGATACCGTTTGGCAGGAGTAGCACACCCACAATATGAGTCAGGAAGAAATGCTACTGCAATGTTCGATGTTTTTTTCGTTAGAGATGGTCTTACCTCTAATTAAAATATTTTTCTATAGAAATTAAGAATATTTGAAGAAACTATGTTACTTATTTATAAATTTTGATTAACATTTTGAGCAAAGTTATTATTCATTAAAAGTTATTAAACAAGATTAATGAATTCATATAAATAAGAATCTAGTTTAGTAATGCCAAATAGTTCATTCAATTATTTTGGTACCTTCTTCATCCATACTTACTTCTATGAACTTATATTTCTTTATTTTTTTCTTAAACGATTCTTTTTTCCCCTCTTTAAAGAAAATTACCGCGAAACCACCACCTCCAGCACCTAAAAGTTTCATTCCTAATGCACCTTCTTTTTTTGAAAACTCATATAATTCATCTATTTTTAAATTTGACATACTTTTATTCAAAGAAGATTTGATCTTCCATGCTTCATCAATAAGTTTGCCGAAGGAATCTAAATCTAATGACTTTAGAATTTTAAAACCCTCATAGGTCATATCATAAATTTTCTTAAATTTTTCATTATTACTCTCCATTGCACTTAAAGTTTTACCAGCTTGTTTTGATGAGGATCTTTGAATTCCTGTAAAAACTATAAGGATTCTTTCTAAGAATTTTTCTTTAAACTCTTTACTTAAATTACAGTTTGTTACTTTAAAGCTTTTATCCTTTTCAATCTCAACAAAATTAAAGCCCCCAAAAGTAGAAGCAATTGAATCTTGAATCCCCGTATTTTCCTGTAATTTTTCTTTTTCGATTATGTATGCAGTATTCGCAATTTCTGTTTTTGTCAAACTAATTTTCTTGATTGATGATATCGCTTTTATCATCGCAACAGTATAAGAAGCACTTGAGCCTAAACCAGATTGTGCTGGGACATCAGCCATATAAAAATATTCAGCTGATTTCCTATAGTCGAAATATTTGAGAACTTCTCTTACTATTGGTTGTCTGATTTTTTCAATCTGATTTACTTCTTCTACTTGTTTCCATGATACCCTGAAATTAAAGTTTGATAGATGAATTGTATATTTTATTACAGCGAAACAATACTTATCAACTGCCATTGATAAGAAGGCTCCTTTATTTTTTGAAAACCATTTTTCATAATCAGTTCCTCCACCAAAAAACGAGACTCGTAGAGGAGATCTTACAATAATCATGTGTAATACAACCTTATTATTAAATTTATCTTTTTAATTGTATGCCCTTGGATGCTACCACATTACGCCAATAATTTAACAAGTCAATTAATGTTTGTTCGTATTTAATTATTGGTTTCCAACCAGTATGTTTTTTAAATTTTTCTATATCTGGAACTTGAAGATCAGCATCAATCGGTCTTAATCTATCAGAGTCTACTTTAATTTTTAATTTATCCTTCTTAGTTGATAGACCAATAAGGTCATTTAATAGTTCTGAAATTTTAACAGTATGGCTCCCACCAATATTATAGTATTCGCCACTAATTGGATTTACTGTTAGAAGCATAAAATAAGCTTTAACAGCATCTCTAACATCAGCAATAGTTCTTAAACTATCTAGATTGCCAACATAAATTATATCGTCACTCAGACCAGCTTCAGCGAGAGCAATCTGTTTTGCAAAACTTGATTCTGCAAAAACATCACCTCTTCTGGGACCAGTATGTGTAAACATCCTTGTTGTAATTACACACATTTTATAAGCTTCAGCATAGAACCTTCCAATTAAATCTGTACCAACTTTAGATATAGCATATGGTGAAGCAGGGTGAAAATTTGTATCTTCTTTGATTGGGATAGCTTCCGCTTTAACTCTGCCAAAGACTTCAGATGAAGAACAAATATGAACCTTTGCTTTATTTGAATAGTTTTTAATCGATTCCAATACATTAGTAGTTCCTTTGATGTTTGTTTCATAAGTATCTAGGGGACTGGAAAAACTTGTTTTTGGAAAGCTTTGAGCAGCAAGATGAAATACATAATCAGGTTTTACACTTTTAATAATTTCATTTACCGACTGAGTATCTCTAATATCTCCATATTCTAGGAAAATACGTTTTTTGTGATTTATATTATTTAAGTGCTCTTGTATATTTTCAAGTGGACTTCTCCATCTTATTAAACCAAATAAATCCCAGTCAGTATTTTCATACAAAAAATCAAGTAAATGAGAGCCAACCATTCCAGTGATGCCGGTAATTAAAACTCTTTTTTTCATAGGGTTTTCTTCAGAAATCGTTTAATTTTCATATATACATAATCTATTTCATTATAAGTAATATCTTGATGACACCCAATGGAAAAGGAGTTATTCATAATATAATTCACATTTTCTAACTTTCCACTTACTCTATTTGGATAAAGTTTTGTAACGGGCTGTTTGGCCAAATTTCCTGAAACAACTGCCCTAGTTTCAATTCCATTTCTGTTTAAGTAATCACATAAAATTTTACATTTAATTTTTCTATTTTTTATTGTGATTGGAAACCCGAACCATGAATGATAAGCATTTCTTGTTTCATTTTGGTAGAAAAAGTTATCTTCAAATTCTTTAAATCTCTTTTTATAATATGTTGCTGCTTTTCTTCTCTTTTTTACAAACAAGTCTAATTTTTTTAATTGAATAGACGCCATAACTGCTTGTGGTTCTGTTAGTCTTAAATTATAACCCTCATTAACAAATAAAAATTTAGGGTCAATATTAGGACCCATTTTTTTCCATTTAGCCTTATTTTTTATATTTCTTATCCATCCATGAGATCTTATCATTTTCATTGATTCAAATAAGCTTTTATCTTTTGTAACTGTTATCCCTCCTTCCATACATGTTATATGATGTGAAAAATAGAAACTAAAACTACTCATTAAACCAAAACTACCTACAGGAGATTTATTGAAGTATGCTCCCATTGACTCACATGAGTCTTCAATTAAAAGTAAATTATACTTTTTGCAGATTGAAATAATACCAGACATATCGCAGGGATTACCATAAATATGTACAATAAAAATTGCTCTAGTTTTAGGACCAATAGCACCTTCAATTTTATTAAGATCTATATTTAAGGTTTTTAAATCACAATCAACAAAAACAGGTTTTAAACCGTATTGTGTGAGAGGAAACATAGTAGTAGACCATGTTAAAGCTGGAATAATAACCTCATCTCCAAAATTTAGTTTATCTTTATTATAATGGTTACAGAGTGCTGCAATCATCAAAAGATTTGCAGATGAGCCTGAATTACTTGAAACGGAATACTTTGTTTTTAAATAGTTACTATAATTGTTTTCAAAGTTTTCTACTTCCTTTCCCATAGTCACATTTGTTGTTATCATCTGTTCTGTAAAAGCAGTTATTTCATCCACTCCAAAAGTTGGTTGATGTAATTTTACTTCCAAGTCTTTTTTTTTAAGAAAGTTATGCTCTCTATTTTTCTTTTCCCATTTTTTTTGTATAGCTTTATATAACTGATTTTTTTTCACTAAAATGGCCCTTTGAACTCTTTAATTTCAGAACTTTCAATTTCCCTTGGAACCCAATCAATTTTATTAGTAACCATTTTATAGGCTTCAAAAGCAATGGATTTAGGAGAAGGATAGAATTCATCCTCTAAACACCTTGTTGTTGGACAAGGTGTAAACTTATATCCTAACCTTTTTCCTATAATATTTTCTTCATTTGGATCTATAGTTTCAAAAATACGTGCTAATATCTCAGATGCAATACCACAATTTTGCCAATCATTATCAACAATGATTATTTTTTTTGTTTTTTTTATTGATTTCTTAATTGTAACAAAATCAATAGGTGCAATTGATAAAAGATCGATAACTTCTGCCTTTATATTTTTCTCTAGCAAAAGATCTTTGGCTTTCAAACAATCAGTAACAGTAAAACTAACACCTAATAAAGTAACATCACTTCCTTTACAAATAAGTCTAGCCTTTCCTATTCTTACTTCATATGTGTCATCTGGAACATACCCAATATTTTTATAAAGCATCCTATGTTCTACAAATATAACTGGATTATCATCTTTAATTGCTGAAATCATCGTACCCTTGGCATCATAGGGAGTGGTTGGAGCAACAACTTTGAGTCCTGGCACGTGGGCAAAAAAAGAGTACAATGATTGACTATGTTGAGCACCCTGTCCCCAACTTCGACCTATTGATGCTCTTACAACAAATGGAACTTTCTGTTTTCCATCTGAAATATAATGAATTTTTGAAGCCATATTTATCAATTGGTTCATACATAGCATTAAGAAATCCATTCTTTGGTGAACAAATATTGGTCTCAAACCTGCCAGAGCTGCACCTATTCCGATTCCGGTCAAACTATCTTCAGAAATTGGGGTATCAAAACATCTCGATTTTCCAAAAATAGTATGCAGATTTTTAGTTGTACCATAATGACCCTTTGGATCATCTACACCTTGTCCATAAATAAAAATATCAGAGTTTTTTAACATAGATTGATATAAACCTTCATAAATAGCTTCACCATAATTCAATTGTTTACTTTTTTTCTTCATTTTAGGCTAAAACATTTTTAAAAAGATCTTTTTTATTTGGAAATTTGTCATTTTCAGCAAAATCAATTGCTTGATTAATTTCTTGCTCAATTCTAATATCAACTAGATTGGGATTTTTAACTTTTTTTCTTAAATTTTTTAAATCATCCTTCCTAATTGCTTCATCAATAATTCTAGGGTTTCTATATTTGAGGTATGAATCATTTTGTATTCCTACATGATCATTAATTCTTGTAGTGGGTATTTCCAAATACCAAACCTCATTTCTTTTTTTAATTTTATTTAACGCATTTTTAACCTCTGTATAAATAGACAAGGTCTGATTCTTCACTTTTCTTGCTTTTATACCAAAACTTTTAACCCTCTGAATTGTGTTTTCATTTGTCATTCTATCTTTTTGATGAGAGTAAATAGCATATTTATTATTTTCACAAATGAAAAGTATCGGAAGCTTTTTTAGTGTGGCAAAATTTATTGATTCCCAATATACACCTTCATCCATCGCGCCATCGCCATGATAACAAATAACATTTTTTTTATAATTCTTCATTTTTATGGCCAGAGCATAACCCACTGCTTCAGAAACTGAACTAGCTACTATTGCAGAAGTAAACATAAAATTTGCATTTAAATCGCCTAGGTGCATAGAACCTGCTTTGCCTGATGAGAGTCCTCCTGACTTTCCGAAAAGTTCACACCAAAAGGCTTTATAGTTTCCATCGTGTGCTATAAAATGTGCATGACCTCTGTAATTGCTGAAAATTACGTCATCTTTTGATGTCGCTAAAGAACAACCTACTGCAATAGACTCTTGACCAATTGATAAATGAACTGGACTTTTAATTTTATCAGTATCATAAATTTCTATTATTTTTTCTTCAGTCCTACGAATTTTCCTGTATTTATAATACGCTAATTCAAAATCAAATTTTTTTTTAACCATGCAAGTATTTTATTTAAGGTACATATAAATCACGTTCATCTAAGAATAATTTTAACTTAATAACACATTGTTCTAAAATAAGCATTCTACAGGTGAGTTTATTAATTAATACTATATTCCTGATAAATAAGCTAAATATTTCACTAAAAGAATAATATTTTTATTTGATTATAATTATAACTTTAGTCTTTTTGAATGATAGTAATCTCCTGGTTTAAATTCACTCTTTCTTCTCCCTGTCCCAATATATTTTCTTGATAAAGATTTATAATCAACATCCTGAATTACTCTTATGTCGATACTTATTCTAGTTTTATTTGTAGTATTTCTTTGGGTACAATGCAGGCACCTTGAGTCAAATAAAAAGTATTGACCATACTTCATGTCGATTGAATGTGACTTAAGGTCAAGTTTCTTTTTAAATTCTTCATCGTATTGAACTTTTTCGGCTAAAATATCATAACTACTCTTACATTCATCAAAAAATAACTTACTTCTCTCCAGATTGATAAACCTTAATGAATTAGAGGAAAATGCATCCGTCAAACTAAACCATAAATTTATCTCTTTTGGTGGATGACCTAGCATAATATCTGAATGAAATCTTTTATTATATTTTAATGATTGAGATGAAGGAAAATTAAATCTGATAGTAGGTTGTTTTTGAAAATATATTCTATCAGGAAATAAAGGTGCAATAACTTCTTCAAGAAAAGACTTATACATATTCAAGAAGCTTTTATTATTTGTATAAAATAGTTTACTAATATTATTAATTTCATTGTCATCAATTTCTTTATCTTTTTGTGGAATAATTTTATGAAGATTTGCTAGATTGGAGTCAATTTCTTTAAAACTATCTGGAGCAACTATCTTTAAATTTAAGAGTTCTTCTATTATGATTTTTTGAAAGTTAAACCTATTAAAGTCAAAAGATCCAAAAATGAAGTCTTTTTTAAAAATCTTTTTCATCACATCTGAATTATTCCAATCCTTAATAAAAGATCTTTGATCTTTCTTACTTTTAAAAGTCGGAGTTATTCCCATATGACCGATATTAGGTTTCTTCATATTGAATCCAATTTGATAGTCTCTCTTTTAGCATGAGATCCTGGATTAAACTTAAGACCTTCTCTAATAAATGTATATAAAATAGCATATCTAAAGCTTTTTGATAAATTTTTTCTGGAAGAATGAAGTACTCTGCTATGTAACAAAACCCCAGTTCCTCTATTAATTTCTAACTCCTGAGAGTCAGTCAACTCTTTAGGAATAACTGAGTAAAGTTCTGAACCATTTTTATCTGTATTTTCTTTTTCTTTTATTTCTTTTCGTCTAACTTCAAAGATACCTTTTTTATGACTCTCAGGCCAGAGGCTTAAAGGACCATTCAGTTTGTTTATTTTTGTAAGGGCGATCCATAAACTAACAAAACCTTCTGGGTCTTGAGATTTTACATAAAAATCATCTTGATGAGGTTGAAACCCTGGAGTGTTAGGAGGCATAAAGAAAAATTGACTTTGAAGCCCCATTACTGGACCTTTAATAATATTTTCTATCAAGCTAATTATGGTTTTCTTTTTCATCATTTTTAAAAAATTATTGTCTCCTTCGATTTTATGGGGGTGCATAATTGGGCTGAAATTATTTATATCATCCCTATTTTTTTCTACTACAGAGTGAGCATCACTTATGAGAATATCACATTCTTCATGAGTTAAAACATCTTGAATAATTTCAAAACCTTTTTCTTTTAAAGCTTGACCAGTATTTTTAAATGTATTCATTATTAAAAGCCTTATACTTAGATATATTCATAAACTATTTTCTTTAAATTTTTCATAAGTAACCTGCAAACCTTGCCTTAAATTAAACTTAGGTCTCCAGCCCAATTTTTTTATTTTACTTGAATCAAGCAATTTACGTTTTACACCCTCAGGTTTTGAAATATTAAAAACTATCTTCCCGGAATATCCAATAGTTTTTGATATTTCATATGATAATCCTTGAATTGTGATTTCTTCACCTGATCCAAGATTTATAGGAGAAGGGTCGTTATAATTTTTCATCAGAAAAATCAAGCCCTCAGCAAGGTCTTCAACGAATAAAAACTCTCTAAGAGCCTTTCCACTACCCCAAACCTCTACAGAATTTCTTTTATTTACTTTAGCATTATGAAATTTTTTAATTAAAGCAGGAATTACGTGATTAAATGAATTATTGAAATTATCATTTGGGCCAAAAGTTGCAGAGGGGATAACGGAGATAAAATTAGAATTAAATTGTTCACAGTAAAATTTTGCAAGCCTAGTTGATACAATTTTTGAAATCGCATACCCCTCATTAGTTGGTTCAACAGAGCCAGTTAAGATTGAATTTTCTTTAATAGGTTGTGAGGCATTCTTTGGATACATACAGCTTGAACCTAAAACTAAAACTTTTTTAATTTTCATTTCATAGGAAGCTCTTAAAATATTATTATTTATCATGAGGTTTTCATACAAGAAGTCTAATGGGAAGTTAATATTTGCTTCTATCCCTCCGACCTTTCCTGCGGTAATAAATATCCAATCAAATTTTGTTGTACTTAAAAAATTTCTGACTGCATTCATATCAGTCAAATCCAATTCTTTTCGAGAGTTTGTATGAACTGTTTTATATTGTTTTTTTAAAATGGCGGTTAATGACTTTCCAACCATTCCTTTATGACCTGCAACCCATATCTTCATATTAATTTCCTATAAAAACGAAAAATAAAAAAATTGACTTTTACAATTAAGTTATTTTTATACTAAAAATATTTAGCTTAAAATAGAATCTGGCATCATATCTTTTTCTGTAAAAGGATTAAATCTATTTTCAGCTATTTTTTTATTTTTACTATACCATTTAATTGTCTCTATTATTCCTTCTTCAATGGAAACTATATTTTTAAAACCATATGATTCTATTTTAGAGATATCCATTAAGCGCTTACTATCGCCTTTTGATTTTGATTTATCCCATTCAATTTCTATTTGAAATGGTAAACTTTTTTTTAAAATTTCAACAACTTCTTTTATTGATACCCCTTTTCCACTCCCAATATTCAATGGCTCATTAATATTATTCTCTACCACAAACATCATCGCACGTGCAACATCCTTGGCATTTACAAAATCTCTGATCTCTGATCCATCTCCCCAAACAGTTAAAGGGTTTTCTCCAGAAAAAGCTCGTTTTATCAGGCTGGGTATTACCATAGCATTTTTTGAATCGAAGTTATCAAATGTACCATAAACATTAGCTGGTCTTAAAATAGAAATTTTTTTCCAACCATATTCTATACCATATGCCTCTGCTTGAAGTTCACCCATTCTTTTTGCCCATCCAGCAAATTTATCATTAGGAGAAGGAAAAGTTTTCCAAACATCATCTTCAAAAAAAATTTCAGCTGGTGAATATACGCCAACACTTGAGGTGAATAAATAGTTTTCAACTTTTTGTCTTCTTGCTGCTTCCATCATATTTATTGACATAGTAATTGTAGGAACAAAAAAGGTTGCTGGTCTTTTTGATGTCATGACAGGTGAACCTTTAACTCCGGCTAGTTGGAATACAATTTCTTTTCCCTTGCATGCTAATAAACAACTTTCAAACTTTCTTAAATCAGTTTTAACAAAATTTGCTCCATCGATTGAGCGACTTTCATCATCAAGAGATGCTATAGTTACTTTTGCTTTTTTATTGAGTAGTAGCTTCACTAGTTGTCGACCAATCATTCCTGATCCGCCTGTTACAAGCACTTTTTTGTTTTTAAAGAAAGACATAATATTTCATATTCTCTTAAATTTATAGTTTTAAGTTACATTAAATCAAATTATTTTATTACAAAATCTTATTTTTTTCGATCACTTGGATGTATTTTTTTACTTGGTTATCCTTTAATGAAGAGACATAAAGCTCGTATAATTTATTTCTTCTATGCAAAAACCTATTGTATTTTTTTGGATTTGCTAGACCTAAGGTTATTTTTTTATAAAGATCTTTACCAGAATCTGCTATTTCAAAAAGATTAAAATAATTCTTGAAACATACGTAACCTTTAAGATTTTTTTTTGCCTCTTCAAAATATGGAATAATTACGTACTTACTTTTTATACCAGCCTCTAACACAGTTGTTGAATTAAAAGAAATAACAACAGAACAATTTTCAATAAGACTAAAAGAGTTTAAATTTTCATTAATCACTAAATTTTTTATTTCGTTTAATTTAATATTTTCCTCGCGAGCTAATTTATAGATGTAATCTATCCATCTACCTCCCCATTTAGGCTTGATTATCACTTTTTTTTCGGGATTTTTAATTGCAAAATTAATCACTTCAAGGTGAGTAATTCTGCTTAAGTTGTGATAGCCTGGAGATTTTTCTTCAGGAAACATATCATTTCCGTCAATGCTAACGGATACTCCAGGGCCAAAAGAAAAAAAAACTACATCAAAAATTGAATTTTTTGAAGATTTAGATTTTGTTTTATTTGTTAATTTTCCACATGAACTTATTTCCTTGTCCTCTATAAATTTACTTTTAACCCAAGTTTTTTTAACAATATCATTATGAACGATTACATGACTTCCTCGAAATGGCTGTCTCAGCTTGAGTTTTTTTGTCATATTTGCAATATGATCCTCTGATGCATATAAATTTTCTTTGTGAATAACGATATATGGTACTCCGATAGATTTTGAAACAATACCCCAGTCGACGTCTTGTTTGTAATGAATAGCTGGACCAAGAACTAAATCTATTTTTGTGAATTTATAATATGTACATAAAAAAAGTTTTAAAAAATGGCGAAATTTTGATTGAATTTTTTCATCCATAGTCTTCAGTCCAATATTTTTTCTACTCTCGCGGGTATAAAAAAAATTTAAAAATCTTGATTGCCAAGAAAAAGGGAGAGTTAAAATTTGGAAATCACTATTTTTTTCAATTATCTCTAAAACTTCCAAAAATCTTCCGCTACTTAACGCTAGGATTCTGAATTTTTTGTTGCTATTTTTTTGAAAAAGTTTTTTTGTTTTTAGAAAATAGAAAAAAGCAATTACGTTTATTAATTTAAATCTAAGTAAAAGTTTAAAAATTAATCTCAACAATCCAGTATACCAAAAAAAAAGAAATTTCGTAATATGTAAGAAGGCACTTTAATAGATTTGTGAAATTTTAAAAACATAAATTTATATATTTCTAAAAAGTGATTGTAAATTTATAAATAATTTTTTATTTAACTAATATTTTCTTAATAAGAAACTATAATATTTACCACATCTATTGAAAAACTATATAATTAAAGTTTATTAAATAATATATAACTATAAAAATATGGTTAGTTAATCAAGATCGTATTATGATTCACCAAAATGATAAATAATTTTCTACAATCGTTATTTAATAAGATGCTAGATTACTCAGGACATAAGAAGTCATGGATTTTTCTATCATTTATCTCTTTTATTGAATCAATTTTTTTTCCTATACCCACAGATCTTTTTCTTGCTCCGATGATTATTGCCAATCGTAAAAGAACAGTTTTTTTAGTTTTTATAACAATATTATTCTCAGTAATAGGAGGGATTGTGGGATATGTGGTAGGTTTCTATTTCTGGGAGTCAATAGAACCGCAGGTGAATGTTCTTTACCCAGAATTTCAACCAGGTTTTTTAAGCTTTAAAAATAAATTTTCTGAATTAAGTTGGATGTTAATAATGATAGGAGGATTCACCCCTTTTCCTTTTAAAATAATAACAATTTCATCAGGAATACTTCAATTAGATATTTTCTTATTTATTGCATGTTCTATAATATCAAGAAGTGCGAGATTTATAATTGTTGGATATATGTTTTTTAAATATGGAAATGGTATAAAGTTAACTATAGAAAGAAATATTAATTTAATAAGTTTAGTTCTAATTTTAATTTTTTTAGCTTATATTTTTTTAAAGTTTTCCCAGAATTGATTGGTTGTTTTGAAAAATTTTTATTTTATTTCTTATAGCTTTGTTTTTAGTTTAACTGCAATTCTTTTTGCTTTATATTATCAATATATTGAAAATTACCCACCCTGTGAACTATGTGTTTATCAGAGAATTCCATATTATCTGATTATTTTCACATCCTTATTTTTTTTTATTTTTAGAAAGAATTTTAATTTTATTTCTAGTGTAATAATATTTGCAATTTTTTTGAGCGTATGTCTTTCTATTTCTCATTTGGGTGTTGAACAAGGATTTTGGCAGATTAAAAGCTCTTGTTCAAATAACATCAAAGATTTTGATGATATTGAAAAGCTTAGGTCTTTCCTAGAAGATGTTCCAATTACTAAATGTGATCAAATTATCTGGTCTTATAAAGGAATATCCATGGCGGGATATAATGTAATATATTCTATTGTAAATTTAATTATTTTAACAACTTATAGATTAAAAATAAGGTAATGAATTCTGAAAAAAAAAAGATGGACGAGATAATTAGAGTTGACCATGCTGGAGAGTATGGTGCTCAACAAATTTATGCCGGTCAGATAAAATTCACTAAAGAACAAGGATTAAAAAAAACTTTACAGCAAATAGCAAAAGATGAAGATGAACACCTATCTTATTTTGAAAGTTTAATGATTGAAAAAAGAGTAAGGCCCACTCTTATGACTCCTCTTTGGAAGTTGGGGGGATTTTACCTAGGAGCATTTACAGCTATTCTTGGAAAAGATTATGTGATGGCCTGTACTGAGGCTGTTGAGAGAGTGATAGTTGATCATTACAAAAATCAGATTGATCAAATATCTGAAGTTGATATAAAAAAAAAACTGGAGAAGTTTCTTAATGATGAGGCTGAACATCAAATAACTGGAATGAGTCAAATTAAAAATAATGATTTGAAATTAAAGGTTTTTAAGAAATTTATTGAAGCAATAACTAAGTTAGCCATTAAGGTGTCGCAAAAAATTTAACTATGGTTCCAGTTCGGTATCCCAATATAAATAATCATTCCAACTTTTATGAAGAAAATTAGGAGGAAATAGTCTTCCAATTTCTTTTAGCTCATAAGTATTTGGGGTGGTTGGTTCTTTATTTAATTTTATACCAATCATTTTTAAACTCTTATTCCCCTTTTTAGTATTACAAGGTCTACAAGAGGTTACAACATTAGACCATTGAGTTTTTCCACCTTTTGATCTTGGAATTACATGATCAAAAGTAAGTTCTTCAGTTTTATAGACAGTCCTGCAATATTGGCAGCAAAACTTGTCTCTTAAAAAGACATTGAATCTTGTAAAAGCTGCCTTGGAGGGTAAAGGGATAAAATCTTTGAGTGAAATAACACTTGGTAGTTTGAATTCGGTCGAGGGAGAACTTACTGTTTGATTATATTCTGATACTACATTTACTCTATTTAAGAAAACAGCTTTGAGTGTATTTTGCCATGACCAAGTTGACAGTGGAAAATAGCTCAATGGTTGAAAATCTGCATTCAATACGAGAGCTGGAAAACTATTTTCTTTTATTAGCATATCTTTTAACCTAAATTTCGAAACAACAACACGATATATTAGTATATTATGATTTTTTTACAAAATTTAACTTAAAATATTTTATTAATAAACCTTTTTGCCAGATTCAAACCATTCATATCTATTCCATGTCCTAAATCGTCTTGTAAATAACATTCAACATCAAATCCCTTTAAGCTTAATAGCTTTTCTGCTTTTACAGATGATGAGCACTCAATAACTTGGTCATCTTTGCCGTGATATAAGAAGATTGGGAAACTTACATCTACAGTCAATTCTTTTTCTTCGAAGTAAAGACCCGAGAAACCAATCACTCCTGCACATGCGATTTTTCTTCTGATTAAATGATACAGAGAAATGATTGTTCCTTGAGAAAACCCTACAATTAATAAATTATTTATCCCAAGTTTATGTTTTTTTAAAATATAATCTATGAATTGATTTAAGTATGGACCACATTTATTTAAACCGTTATTGAGCTCCTCTTCAGTTCTTTCTAGTAATTTAAACCATTGATAACCTGAGGGGTTGACATCGCATACAAAAGGGGCATTGGGTGAATAAAAAATTGTATTAGGTAAAATATCAATCCATTCCGATGCAATATTGATTAAATCTTCTCCGTTAGCACCATATCCATGGAGGAAAAGCACTATCTTTTCTACTTTTTTTGAGGTTGGTGATATTATTGGACCATCAAGTAGTTTGGTAACTGACATAATTCAAATTAGGTACTTTTTAATTTCAAGTAAAGCATTTTTGTCAAAAAAGTCTGACATATTTGTTAACATAAAATTAATTATAGGTATGATACAATTAGGTTTTAATTGTTTTTTTTTTATTAAATAGAAAATATCTAAAACCTCAAATTTTTCTACCTTTTCGACTTCTCCATCGTTTCCTTTGAAAATAATTTTTTTAGTTAGCTTTATATCGTATGTTGCAATTACAGACGAATTAAGCTCATTATTGTGAGTATGCGAATATTTAGTAAAATTATTAAAATTTGCATTAAGTAAAATAGTTTTTGACAGACCCACTTCTTCAAAACCTTCTTTTAAAAGATTATCTTTTATTGAAATATTTGATGGTTGACCTCCGCCAATAAGGTTGTCATACAATCCAGGAAAATTTTTAAGTTTTTTGGACCTTTTAGCCAGAAATAGGAAGATTTTTTTTTTTTCAACTGACCATCCATTGCAGTGAACTCCATAAGTAGGAAAACCAAAAAAAGACATTAATCCTCTATTAATATCAAATAATTTTTCCTTTCCAAAGATCACTCTATCATTGAAATGGATTCTTGGATTCAATGCTTCATTATAAAATATAGGACAATCTTCGTTGTAGTTTTCATTAATTTGGTATGAATTTATATTTAAATCTAATAATTTTTTGGGCCATTTAGAGTTTATGGAAAACAAATTTTGTAAATCTAACTTTTTTGAGCATTTAATACCAAAATAATTTTTGATTAACTCAAAGTTTTTAGAATTAATCCATCCAACTTTTTTTCTTTTAAAATATATTGGGAATAATTCATCAATATTCTTTTTATTTAATTGTTTTAGAGAAAAAATAATTAATTCTGTTATTTCTTTCTTTCTCATGCATAAGATATCTCAATAATATCAACAATATCTGACATGATATCTTCTATTTGGAAATTTTTAGGCGTAAAAACTTTCTTAACACCCATCTTAATTAATTTTTTTTCGTCAGTTGGTGGAATAATCCCACCAACAATAATTGGAATATGATTTATCTTAATTTTTTTCATTAAAGAGATAGTTTGTTTTACTAAAAATATATGGGAACCTGACAAAATTGATAAACCGATTATATGTATACCTTCGTCAACACAAGTATTAACAAGTTGTTCTGGTGTTGATCTAATACCATCATAGACAACTTCAAGACCAATATCTCTTGCTCTTACGGCTATTTGCTCAGCTCCATTAGAATGTCCATCTAGCCCAGGTTTGCCAACTAATATTTTAGGCCTTCTTCCAACAATTTTTGTTATTTTATCGACTCTTTTTTGAATTTTTTTTATTTGCACTCTCTTATCATTTGTAACATTTATAGATGATGCAACAATTCCTGTTGGCGCTCTATATTCACCAAATACCTCTCTCATAACTTTACCCCATTCTCCTGTAGTAACTCCAGCATGAGCGCACTCAATTGAAACCTCCATGATATTATCACCATTTTTTGCCTTTTCTGATAATTTTTCTAAACATAATTTAATTTTCCCTGGATCTCTTTTCTTTTTCCAATTAATTACATTTTTAATCTGGTTTTCTTCAGCTTTTTGATCAGCTTTCATGAATCCACCATCGTCAGATTCCATTAATGGCGATTTAACTCCTTCTTTATAACAATTCACACCAATTACTTTTTGAGTTCCAGACTCAATATTTTTTTGTCTTTCAGTCTGAGATAAAACAAGTTTTTTCTTCATATAACCATTTTCTATAGCAACTTTTAGACCACCAATTTTATCAATAGCTTTCAATTCTGAAATAGCTTGTTTCTTTAAATCAGAAACCTTTTTCTTAATTTCACTTGAACCTTTAAAAATATCACCAAATTCTAACAAATCGGTTTCAAAGGCCATTATTTGTTGCAATCTTAAACTCCATTGTTGATCCCATGGTCTAGGTAAACCTAGAGCCTCATTCCAGGCTGGTAATTGAACTGCCCGAGCTCTTGAGTTTTTTGCTATAACCACCGGTAACATTTGTATCAAAATTCTATAAACATTATTTTCAGGTTGTGATTCTGTTAACCCCAAGGAATTGACTTGCATTCCGTATCTAAACCTTGCGTATTTAGGATCTTTTATTTTAAAGCGTTTTTTACATATTTCATCCCATAATTCTGTGAAAGCAATCATCTTTGCGGTTTCGGTAATAAATCTCATCCCAGAGTTAACAAAAAAACTTATTCTTCCGACAATTTTCTCAAATAAAGAATGTTCTATGTGTGAATTTTTTTTCAGATACTCGAGTATTCCAATAGCAGTTGCAAGTGCAAATGATAACTCTTGTTCCGGAGTTGCTCCAGCTTCTTGGAGATGATAAGAACATACATTCATTGGGTTCCATTTTGGTAATTCAGTGGTTGTAAATTTTATAATATCTGTAGTTAGCTTTAAACTTGGTTCTGGTGGAAAAATGTATGTGCCCCTTGATAAGTATTCTTTGGTTATATCATTTTGTGTTGTCCCAGATAAATCTTTTCTGTTTAGCCCTCTTTTTTCAGCAGTAGCTATATAGAGAGAGAGTAACCATGCTGCTGGAGCATTAATAGTCATTGACGTATTCATTTGATCAAGTGGGATTTTGTCAAATAATGTCATCATATTTCCAATGTGACTTATTGGTACTCCAACCTTACCCACTTCTCCTTTTGAAAGTACAAAATCAGAATCATATGCTGTTTGTGTTGGTAAATCAAAGGCGACAGAAAGACCAGTTTGACCTTTACTTAAATTTTCTCTGTAGAGTTTATTCGATGCTTCAGCAGTTGAATGCCCTGCATATGTTCGAATAACCCATGGTTTGTCTTTTACTTGCTTCATAAAATAACTTTTACATGAAAAATAGTATTAAATTTAGTTTTCAACAAGAAAATTATGTTTTTTTTTAATAACAATGATAAAACTAATTTATTTTTATTAAATATTAACATTAGAAATGAAACTATGACAAAAAAAGATATATATGATATTGGAGAAATACCACCATTAGGGATAGTTCCAAAAGAAATGTATGCATGGGTAATTAGAGAAGAGAGATTGGGAGTTCCCGAGAAAGCAATGCAAATCGAAAAAATGCCAGTCCAAAAACCTGGGAAAGATGAGGTTTTAGTAATGGTCATGGCAGTCGGTATCAATTATAATAATGTTTGGGCATCTCAGGGCATACCAATATCTGTCATAGGTGAAGATACAGGATACCACATTGGAGGTTCAGACGCCTCTGGCGTAATTTGGGCCGTTGGTGACAATGTAAAAAGATGGAAAATTGGTGACGAAGTTATAATTCACTGTAATCGTGACGACGGTGATGACGAGGAATGTAATGGAGGTGAACCAATGTATTCAAAATCTCAGAGAATCTGGGGTTATGAGACAAATGATGGCTCATTTGCTCAGTTTACGACAGTCCAATCGAGACAACTACTAAAAAAACCTGAACATCTTTCATGGGAAGAAAGTGGATGCTATACTTTAACGTTAGCAACTGCTTATAGGATGCTTTTCGGCCATCCACCTCATGCATTAAAAACCGGGATGAATGTCTTAGTTTGGGGTGCTTCAGGGGGAATTGGAAGTATGGCAGTACAAATTTGTAAGGCTGTTGGCGCAAATGCAATCGGAATAATATCTGATGATGAAAAAATACCATTTGTTGAGAAACTTGGCGCTTCAGGGGTTTTAAATAGAAAAAAATATGAATGTTTTGGTCAGTTACCTGACGTTAAAAATCAAAAAGAGTACTCTGATTTTATAAAGAAATGTAGAGTTTTAGGTAAAGATATTTGGAATATCACAGGAAAAAAAGATGTAGACATCGTGTTTGAACATCCAGGTGAGTCTACTTTTCCTGTATCTTGTTATTTAGTAAAAACGGGAGGTATGGTTGTAATCTGTGCAGGCACCTCAGGGTACAATTTAACTATGGATGCTAGATATGTCTGGATGAGGCAAAAAAGAATACAAGGTAGCCATTTTGCAAATCTCTTTCAAGCGAATGAGGCTAATAATATGATGATTAATAAGCTTATTGATCCATTAATGTCAGAATGTTTTATTTGGGATAAAATTCCAGCAGCGCATACTAAAATGATGAATAATAAACATTTGCCGGGTAATATGGCAGCTTTAGTTCAGGCTAAAGATACTGGAATGAGAACTTTAAATGATTTAAAATAATGATTCTTGATTGAAGATTGATTTAAATACATTAAATAGTTAATATTAAGGACTGGAGATTAAAATGGACAGCACATCAATCATTGAAACAAAAAAAACTACACAACAAATTGTAAAAGACAATCTCAACAATTATAGAAGTATTCTTCAAAATTTTGAGAAAATAAGTAATGATATTAAAAATAAACTTTTAATTGAATGTGTCTCAGAGGACAGAGTTAGTTCAAAGTTATTGGAGAAAAATCAGTATAAGTGTCACGGATATGCATGGTTTGAGACTTACAGGGTTAGTTTGGTCCAAACATTGAAATGGTATGAAAGACTGCTAGAGTCCGGTAAAGCTTCAGAGTTAGAAAGTTTGGTTCTTGCGTGTGCATTTTCAGAGTATTGTATGCAAATGAAAGATGGAATCATGATGAGTCAATCTGAAATTGTTAGACCTGTCAATGACTTTAATCTTTCAGAAAAAGATTTTGATTTTCTTAAAGAAGAAAAAATTTCAAATATTATCAAATTTGGTTTATCAGAAAATGTTAAGTTAACAATTGTGGACCTATTAGACAAAGGACAATTTCCAAGTTTAGGTCTTGGTGATGAAACTCTAGAAATGATTCAAGATCAATTTAAAAAATTTACCGATGAAGAAATAATTCCTCATGCGCACGAGTGGCATCTTAAAGACGCACTGATTCCTGACGATACTCTAAAGCAGATGGCAGAACTTGGAGTATTTAGCATTGCCATCCCTGAGGAATATGGGGGGTTAGGAATGGGAAAAACAGCGATGTGTGTTGTTACAGAAGAATTATCAAGAGGATTTCTTGCCGCAGGTTCATTGGGTACAAGAGCCGAGATTGCTGGAGAGTTAATTAGACTTGGTGGAACCGAAAATCAAAAAACGAAGTATCTTCCAAAAATTGCATCGGGAGAAACTCTTACAACGGCTGTTTTTACAGAACCAAATACAGGCTCAGATCTAGGAAGCCTTGCAACTAGGGCTAAGGTTGAGGGTGATTCTTATGTAATTAATGGTAATAAGACATGGATAACTCATGGAGCCAGATCTGATTTAATGACAGTTTTAGCTAGAACTAATAGTGATCAAAAAGGATACAAAGGCTTAAGTATGTTTCTAGTTGAGAAACCAAGAGGAAATTGTGAAAATCCTTTCCCGATGGAAGGTATGAGTGGTAGTGAAATTGAAGTATTAGGATATAGAGGAATGAAAGAATATGAAATTGCTCTGAATGATATTAAAGTTTCAAAAGATGATTTGCTTGGCGAGAAAGAAGGTCATGGATTTAAACAACTGATGGAGACATTTGAGTCTGCCAGAATTCAAACTGCAGCACGGGCTGTGGGCGTTGCTCAGTCTGCACTAGAACTGGGTTTACAATACTCAAAGGATAGGTCTCAGTTTGGAAAACAACTTCTTAAATTTCCCAGAATTGCAATGAAGCTTGCATGGATGGCAGTTGAAACAACAATTTCGAGACAGATAACTTTATTTTCAGCTAGAGAAAAAGATAATGATATCAGATGTGATATTGAAGCTGGAATGGCTAAGTTAATAGCGGCAAGAATAGCTTGGAGCAATGCTGACAGTGCATTGCAGATACATGGCGGTAATGGTTATGCATTAGAATATCCAGTCAGTAGAGTTTTGTGTGATTCAAGAATATTAAATATTTTTGAAGGAGCGGCAGAAATTCAAGCACAGATTGTTGTTAAAGGTTTATTGGGTAAATAATTTAATGGTTAGTTTCTTAAATTTTTTAATAATTGTTTCTGTGTTATCTGTCTTCTTAATCTTGATTGCAGGTTTATTGTATACTGCAAAATCAGACAATGACGGTAGTGACAAAATAAATAAATTTATGAAATACAGAGTTTATTTTCAATTTGTTGCTATTGTTATTTTAATTATATCGATATATCTAAAAAGAAAATTAATTGGTTAACCATTTATGGTTAAACTTGATAAAATATATACCAAAGGTGGTGACAAAGGTATAACATCTTTGGGTGATGGGGAAAGAGTTGAAAAACATAATCTTAGAGTAAATACTTATGGAGAAATAGATGAAGCCAATGCTTTAATAGGCATTTCAATATTATACTCTTCAAAAAAGACTGTTGACAGATTAAGAATAATTCAGAATGATCTTTTTGATATAGGTGGTGACTTATGCATTCCTGATATTTCAAAAAAGAAAAAATTAAGAGTCTGTGAAGAACAAATTAAATATTTAGAAAATGAAATAGATAAAATGAATAGTAATTTAGAAGCTTTATCATCTTTTGTTTTACCTGGTGGAACAAAAGGATCTGCCTATCTCCATTTGGCAAGGTGTGTTGTAAGAAGATGTGAGAGGAGTCTTTCCTTGCTAGCAAATAAAGAAAGTATTAGTGAAATAATTATTAAGTACATTAACAGATTGTCAGATTTTCTTTTTGTTGCATCAAGGTATGAAAATAGAGAGAATGGTGACGTTTTGTGGGAACCAGGCAAATATCAGAAAGGTAGTTAAAAATGAAATTGTTGGTATGTGTTAAAAGAGTAATTGATTATAATGTCAAAATTAGAGTTAAAACCGATAAATCAGGTGTTGAAAAAGATAATGTAAAAATGTCCATGAATCCATTTGATGAAATAGCGGTTGAAGAATCAGTAAAATTGAAAGAAAGTGGAATAGCAAAAGAAGTTGTTATTGCCTCAATTGGTTCATCTGCAAGTCAAGAGACAATTAGATCTGGCCTAGCGATGGGGGGTGATAGAGGAATACATGTATTAACCGATGATGAACTTGAACCATTATGTATTGCTAAAGTACTTTTAAAACTGCTACAAAAAGAGAAACCGGATATTATATTTATGGGAAAGCAAGCAATTGATGATGACTCTAACCAAACTGGTCAAATGTTATCAGCATTATCTGGTTACTCACAGGCTACTTTTGCTTCAAAGGTGGAAAAAGAAGGAGATTATCTTAATGTAACTAGAGAGATTGATGGTGGTTTAGAGACATTGAAGGTTTCAACACCTTGTATAATAACAACTGATTTGAGATTAAATGAACCAAGATATGCTTCACTACCTAATATAATGAAATCAAAACAAAAGCCAATTGAGAAGGTTGAAATTTCAGAACTTGGAATTGATTTGAAACCAAGATTATCAGTAATTGAAGTTAATGATCCACCAGAGAGAAAAGCAGGTATAATGGTAAAAGATATTGACGAACTTGTTGAGAAATTAAAAAATGAAGCGAAGGTATTATAATGAAAATATTAATTATAGCAGAACATGATAATAAAGAAGTAAAAGCCGCAACATACAGTTGTGTTACAGCCGCAAATAAAATTGGAAGTGATATAACTTGTTTATTGCTTGGTTCCGAATGTAATGATGCAGTTCAAATTTTAAAGAAACTTTCAGAGGTAAAGAAGGTTATTTTTTATAACGATGAAAATTTTAAACATCAAATTGCTGAGAATCTTTCAAAACAAATTATACAATTAGTTAAAGAGGAGGAATTTACTCATATCTTAGCACCATCAAGTACGTTTGGTAAAAACCTTCTTCCCAGAGTTTCAGCATTACTTGATGTTCAACAGATATCTGACGTTATAAATATATTTGATCATGAAACTTTTGAAAGACCTATTTATGCTGGTAATGCTGTGTTGAAAGTAAAGTCATTGGATAAAGTGAAAGTTATTACAATTAGAGGAACATGCTTTGCGCAATGCTCTCTGGAAGGTAATGCAGAAATAGAGGAAAAGAAAGTTGATAGTGACTTCAATAATAATGTTAATTTTGTAAAACATGAGTTGTCTAAATCTGACAGGCCAGAGCTTACGTCAGCAAAAGTAGTTATATCTGGTGGAAGAGGCATGCAAAATGGTGAGAACTTTAAGTTACTTGAAGGTATTGCTGATAAATTAGGAGCAGCTGTTGGGGCTAGTAGGGCGGCAGTAGATGCGGGTTTTGTACCCAATGATTGGCAAGTAGGACAAACGGGAAAAATTGTGGCACCTGATTTGTATATTGCAGTTGGTATATCTGGTGCAATTCAACATATTGCTGGAATAAAAGACTCCAAATTTATTGTTGCAATCAATAAAGACGAAGAAGCTCCTATATTTAAGTTTTCTGACTATGGATTGATTGGTGATTTATTTGAAGTTTTACCAAAGTTAGAAGGGAAATTATAAATCTTCTATCTTTTCAATAAACGTCTCATCAAGCCATTTTGCATAACCAGTTATTCTTGCAATTTCAAATAGCTTTTTATCAACTATTATCGTTGTTGGCATTATTTTCACTTTGAGTTTTTTGGCAATTGAAAAGTCTTGATCAGTAAAAACATCAAAATTTTTAAAATTATTTTTTTTTATAAATTTAGGTATTACTTTTTCTGGAGAAGAATCAACAGAAACGAAAATTAATTTAATTTTGCTATCAAATTTTTCTTGAAGTGTGAGTAGATCAGGAATCTCTTTAATACATGGAGGGCACCAGGTAGCCCAAAAATTTATAATTAAATACTTATTTGAAATTTTTTCTAAATCTATATTCATGCCATCAAGTCTTCTTAAATTCATGGACTCTATTTTTTTTGGACTATTGTGAAAAATTAATTCGTTGTTATCATTAGCTTCTGCATGATAAAAAGAGAAAAAAAGAAGAAAAAATATTTTTAGAACCATATTAAAATTTTGTAGTTATGAAAAAGGAAGTTAATGCTTTGTGGGGTGGGAGATTTGAAAAAAGTCCATCTGACCTACTTAAAAAAATTAATAACTCTATATCTTTTGATTATAGATTAGCATATCAAGATATTAAAGTATCTGAAGCATACTGTGAAGCATTATTTAAGGCAAAGATTATTTCGAGTATTGATAAAAAAAAAATACTTGAAGGCTTAAATAAAATTAGAGACGAAATAAAAAATAATACTTTTGAATATTCAGACGAATATGAAGATATTCACATGAATATTGAGATGAATCTTAAAAAAAAGATTGGAGATGTGGCTGGTAAAATTCATGCAGGTAGGTCAAGAAATGATCAGGTTACAACTGATTTAAAAATGTGGATTCGAGAAAAAACATTTTTACTTGATAAGCTTTTATTAAAACTTCAAAAGACTTTAATAAAAAAAGCGGAAGCAAATATCGCAATCATTATGCCAGGTTTTACCCACCTTCAAAATGCTCAACCTATTTCTCTAGGACATTATTTTATGTCGTTTTTTGAAATGTTTGAAAGAGACAGAAGCCGTTTAAGAGATATGCTCGAACGTATGGATGAATGTCCGCTGGGTTCTGGAGCACTAGCTGGAACAAATTTTTTTGAAATAGACAGGAATTTATTGGCAAAAAAATTAGGATTTAAAAAAGTAACTGAAAATTCTTTAGATAGTGTTTCAGACAGAGATTATGCAATAGAATTTTTATCTACACTTTCGATTCTCAGTATGCACTTCTCAAGAATTTCTGAAGATTTAATAATCTGGTGTACTAGCCAATTCTCTTTTATTCGATTTTCTGATTCTTTTTGTACTGGTTCATCTATAATGCCGCAGAAAAAAAATCCTGATGCAACAGAGCTTATAAGGTCAAAGTCATCAAGAATTTATGGTAATCTAGTTTCTCTTTTAACAACCTTAAAAGGTTTGCCAATGGCATATAGCAAAGATTTACAAGAAGATAAAGAACCAGTATTTGATTCTTTTGATACTATGGAAATTATAATAATTGTGATGACGCAAATGATAGACGAGCTAATTGTTAATAAGGACAAAATGTTGATTGCTTCAAAAGATGGTTTTTCTACCGCAACAGATTTAGCTGACTGGGTTGTAAAAAATACTGATTTACCTTTCAGGGACGCTCATCACATAGCTGGAAGAATAGTTCTTATGGCAGAGAAGAAGAAATGTAAATTAAGTGAATTAAAACTTTCAGAATTACAGAAAGTTGAATCATGTATAGACAAGTCTATTTTTAATTTTTTATCAGTAAATCATTCTGTAAATCAAAAGAATTCTTATGGAGGAACATCATTTACTCAAGTAAAAAAAGCGATAAAACGTGCAAAACAGAAGATAAAAAAATGAAATATAAAAAATTGGTTATTCTTCTTATCATTATTTTCTTTTCATTCTCATGCGGGAAAAAAAGTTCTCTAGAGAGGTATGAGGAATCTGACTATCCAAGATCGTATCCAGCTAACTGACATGAATAAGGATCCTAAAAACTTTTGTGATAATTTAATTTATAAAAACAAATCTTTGTTTGTTGAAGAAATTAGTTGCGAGAAGATTGGGAGTAAAATAGGAACTCCAACTTATTGTTATTCGATAAATGAGATAAAAAATAACTATAAAAATTTTAAAAAATCAACTTCTGAATTCGACTCAATGATTTGTTATGCTATTAAGGCTAACTTTAATAAGCACATAATTTCATTATTGGCAAAATTAGGATCAGGTGCAGATGTTGTGTCAAAAGGAGAGATAAAATTAGCTTTATCTTCGGGAATTAAACCTGAAAAAATTGTATTCTCTGGTGTGGGTAAAACCAGAGAAGAAATAACTTATGCAATTAAAAAAGAAATCTATCAAATAAATGTAGAGTCTATCGAAGAGCTTGATGAAATAGTAGAGATTATTAAAAATATTAAAGTTAAAAAAAAAATAGATATTTCATTAAGAATTAATCCTGATGTTGATGCGAATACACATAAGAAGATTTCAACGGGTCGTTCTGAAGATAAGTTTGGTATCCCTTACCATAGAGTTACAGAAATCTTTAGAAAATATCAAGATAATGAGTATATAAACTTATGTGGATTAGCTGTACATATTGGATCCCAAATTACCAATATCAAACCATTTGAAAGGGCTTTCAAGAAAGTACGACTGCTTGTATTAAGTTTAAGAGATGCTGGCTCTGAAATTTCAAGAGTTGACCTTGGGGGAGGTATAGGAATTGTTTATTCAGATAATCCAACAATATCACTTGATGATTACAAAGAAGTCATTAGGAGAAATTTTTCTGACCTAGACCTGAAGATTATATTTGAACCTGGAAGATCATTAGTGGGTTCAGCAGGAATTTTAGTTTCAAAAGTGATAAGAAATAAAAAAGGTGAGGAAAATGATTTTTTAATTATAGACTGTGGAATGAATAATCTGGTTAGACCATCCATGTATGATTCCTACCATGAGATTTTTCCAGCTAAACTCAGAAACGAAGAAAAGGTTGCTGTGGATGTGGTGGGACCTATTTGTGAATCAAGTGATGTTTTTGGAAAAAAAAGAAAAATTCAAAGAATGCAAAAAGATGAAATATTAGTCCTTTGCTCAGTAGGTGCTTACGGATCTTGTATGTCATCAAGCTATAATTGTAGAAATACTGCTAAGGAAATTTTTATAGATGGAAAAAGAATCATTGATTCAAATGGTAAAAGAATAAAATTTTCTAAAAATTAAAATTTATTATGATCAAATTCAACAAACTAGACTTAATAAACGTTCAATTAATTTTTTCACTTTTCTGGAGCTTTTTTATTAGGTTGATTCAGTTTAGTAGTAGTATAAGTATCTCATTAATAATTATCTCTGTTTTTATTTTTTCTGAAATTTTTCCGAAAAATAATTTTTTTAAAAATTTTTATGTAATTTTTTTTATATTATTTAATTCTTTTTTTTTTATTAAGAAAACTATTCAAGTTCGAAAAACTAGGTTTTGGCCTTCAATTATTAGACTTAAAAAATTATTACAAAATGAATTAAAACTGGAGAATAATGAACTTTTATCACTCAATGATAAGCAAGCTTACCAATTTCCAAAACAGAAAAATTCTGATCTTTGGAATATCTTTCAGAGTGAAGTAAGTAAAACAATAGTTAGGAATTATTCATTTAAATTAAAATACTTCTTTTTAGATGATCAAAAAAAATCTAAAGATACAATTTTAAGTATTTTTTTTTTGAGTGTTGCAATAATCATTTTTTCTAATGATCAATTTAATAGAAGTTTTTTTAATGTTGGTAATTATCAGAATTACGAATCTTCTATTAATAATTACAGTACAAATATTTGGATATACCCACCATTAAAATCAAAAAATGACATAATATTTCTAGAAAAAAATGCAAATGAGACAGATTATAGTAACAAAAATTTTTTGATTGAAGAAGGTAGTAGGATATCAATTAATTTCTTTAACCTACTATCAAAAGATGTATCAGTAATTTTAAAAAGTAAGGAGGGGAGAAAAAAAATTAAAGGTCTTAGTATGATGGACCAAAACACTATTCAATTAAATACATTACTGGAGGAGGGAGAATATTCTTTGATATTTAAAAATAAACTATTTCAGAAGTTTAATGTCTTTTTTGATAAACCTCCAGTGATAGAAATAATAGAGGAACCAAAAGTCTTAGATAAAACAACACTAAGTTTCAGTTATTCAAAGATAGATGAAAATACAAAAATGATATGGTTAGAAATAGGCAACTTAATACCAAAAGTAAGTGAAATCAAAGAACCTATTTTATCTCAACTTAACAAAATACATCTTAAGCCAATAAATTACCTTGTTATGAGCTCAGACAATGAAGACCTTGAAAAGGTTGATACATATTTTTATGAGATGGATATTACAAGCCTTCCAATAACTGGTAATAAAGTATCAATGAGATTAGGTATAATTGATCAAAATAACCAGCTTGGAAGTTCCAAAATAATGTCAATTTTTTTACCAAGAAAAATATTTTATGACTCTGAGGCAAAAAAAATTATTTTAATAAGACAAGAATTATATGAAAGGAATGATATTTCAGAAACATTGGATTCACTAAGAAGTTTGAAGTTTACTAACAAAGAAAAAATAAAAAATCTCATGGAAAACATAATTAACTTTTTAGAAAATAGTAAAAGAGATGAAAGCTATAAAATAGAAAAATTTCTTGAAGAGTCATGGAAAATAGCTGTTTTTTTGGAAACTACAAACTTAGATAATATTTCTAACAATATAATGAAGTTGAAGAAAGAATTGGAATTGATGATTAAGAATCAATCCTCAGACAAAGAATTATCTGTTAAAATAGATGAATTAAGTTTACTTCTCAGGAAATATGAAAAACTAACGCAAAAAGATATAGAAAAAAATAATGAAAAAGGAAAAACTAAAAAAAGTGAAGTTCCTGAAGATTTATTAGCTGATAAAAGCTCTATTAAAAATATGGCTGAAAATCTAATAAATAGGGTTGAACAATTATTTGATAAAAAGAATGTAAACAAAGATGAGGTCAATGAGTTACTACTAGATTTAGTTCAAGATGCATATATAAAACAGAAGGACTTAATTGAAGAAACCTATAATTCATTAAATGATTCTTCAGAAAAAATAGAACTTTCCAAACAACAAATGGTTATTTCAGAAATCATTAAAGAGTCATATGGTGATATTTCAAAAGTAATACCAAGTGATAAAGAGCTTTTGAATGATCTAGAAACGAGGTTGAACAAATCATATGAGTTATTAAAAACTAATAAAAAAAATGATTCAGTAAAAGTACAGACAGAAATACTTTCTATAATTAAAGCTATATACAATAAAATACAAATGAATTCGACAACAAGTAAAACGACAACAAGTGACAGTGATAAAGGGAATGATCAGAATATAAAACAAAATTCTAATAATTCTGAAAACCAGTATGATACCCCTATTATTTTTGAAACAAATGATTTTGATCAAATAATTAAAAGAATAAGAGAAATGGCCAACGAAAAAGATAGAAAGACAAGAGAAAAAGAATATTTGAAGAATCTTTTACCAAAGTTTTAGTAGCTATGGATAATTTTATTAATATAGTTAATGCTGATATTGGTTACTCAAAACAGTCTGTAATTCTTAAAAATGTAAACCTTAGAATTAGAGAAAAAGATTTTATTGTAATTCAAGGCAAGAATGGTGCAGGAAAGTCGACTTTATTAAAAACTTTATATATGAAACTTTTACCTTTAAATGGAAATTTTTATCTTTTAGGTCAAAACATAAATAAACATTCTAAAACAAAGATTTTAGACTTAAGAAAAAAAATTGGGGTAATTTTACAAAATAACTATTTAATTCCATATCTTTCAATAAACCAAAATATTGAACTGGCTCTTCAAATACAAGAAGATAAAGAAATTAATTTTTCAAATAGAATAAAGGAAATCATTGAATGGGTTGGTTTGAAAAATATGAATAAAAAAAAAATCGAATACCTTTCAGAAGGACAAAAACAAAAAGTTATAATTGCTCGAGCATTAATATGTCGTCCTAAAATACTCATTGCAGATGAACCAATGAAAAGCCTGGATGCGGAAACGGAAAGAAAACTATATTTTTTGTTAAAATCAATTAATAAATTAGGAACTACAGTTATTATGACAGATAAAGAAGATAGTGTTGCAAAAAAAATTGGTACAAGTTCTTATAAACTTGTTAATGGAGAACTTAAATAGTCTATGATTATTATTCCTAAAATTTTCAATAAGATATTACTCGACATTGAAATGAAATTTCTTTCAGGGCTTTCGTTTTTAATTATAAGTCTTGTTTGCTTCCATTTTATTTTTTACTTAAATTTTTATAACTTTTCTGGAGATTGGGTAGAAAAAGAGTCTAGCTTAATTACTATTCAAGTAATGCCTAATAAAAGCGAAAAAAGAGTTCCGAGTGAAATTAAAGAAGGATTAAAGGACTATTTTAACGATAAAAAGGGAATTATATCTGAAGATATTTTTGATGACTCTAAGATAAAGGATGATTTGGGTTTAAATGATTTAAATTCTTTTTCAAACATAAGAATTCCATTAATCTTTCAGTTAAAAGTTGAAAACACATCTTTAATAATTGATAAGAGAGAGGTAACAACTTTAGTAAAAAAAAGAAAATTCCAGGTTCATTACCATAAAAATGATCTGTTTGAAATTTCAAATCTAATATATAGAGTGAAAACTTTTATTTTTCTTTTTGGTACAGTGATTAGTTTATTATTTGTATTCTTATTAACTCTTCTTTTAAAAAGCACTTTAAAAATTAATGATAAATTTTTTGAGACTATTCAGATCATGGGTGCCAATAGTATAAAAATTTCTGCTAATTTATCATTAATTCTCATGAAGAAAATACTTCCTGGTTCTATTTTAGGAATGTTATTCGCTTCAATTGTTTCTTTCATTATTATAAGACTATTTAATTTCCCAAATAATAATTTGGACTCAACTTTGATATTTACAGATGATATAACGAGCTTTATCTATTTGGTTTTTTTCTTAATAGCTATATTAATATTATTATTCTTGTATTTACTGTTATACTTATTTTATTTTTTAGAAAAGAGATTTTTTGCATAGTAAAACAAAACATATATACTTTCTTGCTTTCTTGCTAATAGTAAGTGTTTTTTGGTGGTTTTTTTATCTTTTAAAGATATTTCCAGAGAAATATTATGCAAATACAGATAATCTTACAATGAATCCTAAGTCGGCTATTATAGTTTTGACAGGAGGAAAAGGTAGATTTGAAAAAGGATTGTCAATTTTAAAAAGTGATATAAGTGAAAGACTTTTTGTTTCTGGAGTTTTTCCAGGGCTAGATATTAAAAGCAAATATATTTCTGATGACGATGAATCAGAACTATTTAATTGTTGTATCTATTACGGTAATGAGGCTATTAATACAAATCAAAATGCAGATGAAGTAAAAAAATGGATTGAAAATTATCCTATAAATACAATTTTTCTTGTTTCCTCTTACTATCATTTGCCTAGATCTAAGATAATTTTCGAAAATAAAATGCCAGGGGTTAATATTTTATTAATCCCTTCTGATGACAATTTTTTTGAATCAAAGGAACTTCTTACTCATTTATTCAATTTAAAACTAATAGTTACGGAGTATTTTAAGATAATTTTTATTACAATCTTTGGAATCTAGTGCAATTTTTTAGAAGTTTATTTTTTTATTTAATATTCTATTTATGGACTATAATATATTTTATTATTTTTTCACAAGTACGCTTTTTTTCAAAAAGCTTTACAATAATAATTGCAGAGTTTTGGTCTGTATCGGTTATGAAACTTACTAGGTGGATTCTACTTATAGATTATGAAATTGAAGGAAAAGAAAATATACCAGATAAACCATTTATTATTGCCTCTAATCATCAATCAGCATGGGAAACTTTTTTTTTCCCAATTATTTTTACACGATCAGTTTTCATTTTAAAAAAGAGCCTTAAAAAAATACCAATATTTAGAAGTTACTTTAAAAAGCTGGGTTTTATTTATGTGGATAAGAACAATAGTTTTTCGTCAATCAAATTTTTATTAAAAAGTGCAAGTGAAAGAATAAACCAGGGAGTATATTCTATTATAATTTTTCCAGAGGGGACAAGAGTTAGACCCGGAGAAGAAAAAGAGTTAAGCTCTGGCATTAGTGCAATTTATTCGAGTCTTTCTATTCCAGTGCTTCCCATCAAATTGGACTCTGGAAAATTCTGGTTAAATAAAAAATTCATAAAAAAAAGGGGAAAAATTTCTGTAAAAATAAAGGAACCGATTATGCCAGGACTAGATAAAGAAACTTTTATGAAAATATTGAAAGAAAAATTCTAATTTTGTTTTAAATTAATTATTTTCTTTCGAACAGATTTAGCTTTTTTAATAAAGTTATATATTTCATTAGATTTATTATTGTTTATCAAAGTCCTAAATTTTTTCAGATCTTTAACAAATTTATCAACAGTATCTAATATATTATCTTTATTATTTAAAAAAATATCTCTCCACATTTTCGGATCAGATGATGCAATTCTGGTAAAATCTCTGAATCCACCAGCTGAGAAGTTAAGAAGTTTGCTCTTTTCTTTATTGTCGTAACTTATTGCAGTCCCAACTATTGTAAAAGCTATTAGATGGGGTAAATGAGAAGTTATTGACATTACTTTATCATGTTCTTCCGGTGTCATTAATGAGACATTCATCCCTATCTTTTCCCAAATCTTTTTTATTTTTAAGATATTTTTTTTAGTATTATTTTCAGGTGTAATGATACACCATTTATTATCAAATAAATCTTTAATTGCATTTTTAGCTCCTGAAAATTCTGTTCCAGCAATTGGATGGCCAGGAATAAAATCTGAAACTTTTTTCAATTCTGAAAATAATTTTTTTGGGAATATATTCTTTACAGAACCCACGTCAGTAACTATTGAATCTTTTTTTAAAAAAGGTATTAATTTTTTTATACAGGGTTGTATTTGAGAGACTGGGGTGCACAAAAAAAAGAGATCACTATTAGAAATAGCTTCATTAATTTCACTCAGACCAATATCAATAGAACCATTTTTAATTGCATCGTGTAGGTTTTTTTTATTCTTATCAATGCCTATAATTTTACCTACAATTTTTTTCTGCTTAAGCGCTAGGCCTATTGAAGCTCCTATTAATCCAGGTCCAATTATTGTAACTTCTTCAATGAAAATACTGTTTCTATTGTTTGTCATTTTTTTTAAGAATAGATTTTAAATCTTTCATTAATTTACGAAGCTCGCTTTCTTTACCAATGGAAATTCTGAAGTAATTTTTTAGTCCATAATTATCAAGATCTCTAACATAAACTCTCTTTTTCTTTAACTCAAAAATAATTTTCTTGGTTGAAATTTTTTGTGGTTGATTTTTTACAAGAATAAAGTTTGTAAAGCTATTAAAAGCTTTTAAGCCCACTCCATTAATCTGATGAATTAACCATTTTTTCCATTTTATATTATGTGAAATTGATTTATTGAGAAAATTTTCATCTTCTAAAATTAGTGATGCTGAAACTTGAGCAAAAGTATTTACATTAAATGGACCGCGAATTTTTTCAAGAATTTCAATGATCTCTCTCGATGAGAATCCCCATCCTATTCTAAATCCTGCCATGGCAAATACTTTTGAGAATGTTCTTGTAATAATTATGTTCGGAAATTTTTTAACCAGATCCAAGCCATCAGAAAAATTTTTATCTAAAACGAATTCTGCATATGCACCATCGATTACAACAATAATATTTTTAGGAATTTTTTTTAGCATGTTAATTAGTTCATCCTTATAAAGAACGAAACCAGTTGGATTATTGGGATTGGCAATAAATATTATTTTAGTATTTTCATTAATTTTCTCTAAAATGTTTTCTGGACTGACGTTAAGTTTTTTAGTTTTAGCAAAAACAACTTTTGCTCCCACAGAATATGCTATTATTGGATAATATAAAAAGCTGTGCTGACTACAAATTACTTCACAATTTTCTTGAGAAAAAGCAAGACCAATAAGAGACAAAATGTCGTCAGATCCATTCCCACATATAATTTGACTAGTCTTTATTTTAAATCTTTTAGATATTGCTCTTTTAAGAACTAAAGAGTCTCCATCAGGATATTGATTTGAAGTTTGAATATTCTTACTTGCTTTATCTCTTATTTTTTTTGGAATAAGAAATGGTGATTCATTCGAGGACAATTTAACATTTTTTTTATTATCTGATTCACCAGGCACGTATTTAGCAATTTTATTAATACTTGACTTGATATTTTTTAAATAAATTTTTTTTGATTTTTCTGTTAACATATTTAATTAAAAAAATAACTAAAAATTATTTTGACTACAGAAACAACATAGCTATGATGCGTTTTAAGTCAAGTAATCTCAAGAAGATAGATTAAAAAAAATTAATGACTGATTCTATAATAAATATAACAAAAAATAAGATTCTTGAACTTGATTGTGGTGCGAAGTTACAAAAATGTGAAGTTGCCTATAAAACGTATGGAAAATTAAATAAAAATAAAACAAACGCAATTTTAGTTTGTCATGCTCTCACTGGTGATCAGTATTGTAGTGGATTACACCCTTTAACTAATAAAAGAGGTTGGTGGTATAATGTTATTGGGCCTGGCAAAGCAATAGATACAAAAAAATTTTTTGTGGTTTGCAGTAATGTTATTGGAGGATGTCAAGGTAGCACAGGTCCATCAAGTATAAATCCGGAAACTAAGAAGAGGTATGACCTCACATTTCCTGTGATTACTATAGCTGATATGGTCAATGCGCAGGTCAGATTAATTGATGAATTAGGAATCAAGAAGCTGTTTGCTGTGATAGGAGGTTCAATGGGAGGAATGCAAGCCTTACAATGGGGAGCAAAGTTTCCTGAGAAAACTAATGCAATTATCCCTATTGCTACCTCATACAGACATTCAGCTCAGAATATTGCTTTTCATGAAATTGGCAGACAAGCAATAATGTCTGACCCTAATTGGGATAAAGGAAAATATATTTCAAATAATAGTAATCCAAGAAGAGGACTATCTGTTGCAAGAATGATCGCTCACATAACATATCTATCTGAGTATGCTTTACAAAGAAAATTTGGAAGAAATTTGCAACATGGAGATTCATTGTCATATGAATTTGATGTAGATTTTCAGATTGAAAGTTATTTAAAACATCAAGGGTTTTCATTTGTAGAAAGATTTGATGCAAATAGTTATCTCTATATAACCAAAGCAATGGATTATTTCGATTTATCAAATAAAAAAGGAGGGTTATTTGATTTATTTAAGAATAATAGATTGAAATTTTGTTTTTTTTCATTTTCTTCCGACTGGTTGTTTCCTACAATGGAAACAAAAACAATGATTAAATCATTAAACAGCTGCGGAGCTAATGTAAGTTTCGTGGAGATAGATACTGATAAAGGACATGATGCATTTTTGCTTAATGAACCTGAGTTTCATAATATTTTGAGTGGTTTTGTTAATGGGTTAAGAAAAAGAATTAAGATATGAAGTTAGATATAAGGAAAGATCTTGAAATAATCGCAGAATTAATAAAACCAAATGAAAAAATTTTGGATGTTGGATGTGGTGAAGGGATTCTTTTAGAATATCTTTTGAGAAATAAGCGTGTTGATTGTAGAGGAATTGAGATAAATCAGAAAGGAGTAAATAAATGTGTAGAAAAGGGACTTTCGGTTATTCAAGGTGATGCTAATATTGATCTGAAAGATTACCCAGATAATTTTTTTTCATCTGTAATTTTAAGTCAAACAATCCATGCAATGATAGACCCTGAAAATGTGATCAAAAACTTAATTAGAATAAGTAAAAGAGCTATAATATCATTCCCTAATTTTGGTTATTGGAAAATAAGAAAAGATTTGTTATTTAATGGCAGAATGCCTAAGAATAAAATATTACCTTATGATTGGTATAACTCTCCAAATATACATATATGCACAATAAAAGATTTTGAGAATTTTTGTGAATTACAAAAAGTAAAAGTTCTTGAAAGAATATTTATTAATTCAAAAATGAAATCTTTCAACCCATTTTTTTCCGCAAATCTAATGTCATTTCAGGCAGTTTTTTGTATAACTAAACTATGATTGAAATAACTCAAATACCAGCTTTAGAGAATAATTATATATATGTAATTATTGACAAAGAAACAAAAAAAACTGCTTGCATTGATCCGTCTACAGCAAAACCTGTTTTGTCTTTTTTGAGGAAAGAAGGATTACAACTTGATTTTATACTTAATACACATCATCATTTTGACCATGTTGGAGGAAATTTAGATATAAAGCGAGAAACTGGTTGTAAAGTTGTTGGTCCTGAAATTGATAAGAGAAGAATACCTGGAATTGATATATGTTTGCAACATAATGAAGTATTTAATCTAGGAAAGACGTTATTTGATGTTTTTGAAGTACCTGGTCATACTATTGGACATATATGCTATTATTCAAAAAATTGTGATGTATTATTCTGTGGAGACACATTGTTTTCTCTGGGTTGTGGTAGAATTTTTGAAGGGTCTCCAAAGCAAATGTGGTCATCATTAAAATTGTTAAAGCAGTTACCTGACGAAACAATAATTTATTGTGCACACGAATATACTTTAGCAAATTCATTATTCGCAATTGAGATTGATTCTGAAAATAAATTATTACAGAAAAAAGTTAGAGGAATTAAGGAAAAGAGAAAGCATAATATTCCGACAATTCCTACTTCACTTGGCGAAGAAAAGAAAACTAATCCATTTTTAAGGGTAGATGACCAATCTTTTAAAAGAAAGCTTGGTTTATCTGAGGAAATTGATTGGAAAGTATTTGAAAAAATTAGAACTATGAAAGATGACTTCTAATCCATCCAAAGTCCACCATTAATAGACAATGTAGCTCCATTAATATATGAAGCTTTTTCAGATACCAAGTAAAGAACCATTTCAGCTATTTCTTCTGCTTGTCCGAGTCTTTTCGTTGGAATTGTATCAACAATTTTACTGAGAATGTCTTCTCGAATTGCAGCAACCATTTCAGTGTTAATATATCCTGGCGCAATTACATTTGAAGTTATTCCTTTAGATGCGCTTTCTAAAGCAAGTGATTTAGAAAAACCAATAAGCGCTGACTTTGTTGCGGCATAATTTGTTTGTCCAAATTGTCCTTTTTGACCATTAACTGAAGAAATATGAATGATTCTTCCAAAGTTATTATTTCGCATATTATTAATCACATTAGATGTAAGGTTGAATATTGAGTTTAAATTAGTATTGATAACTTTTTCCCATGCTTCTTTTTGCATTTTATGAAGAGGAGCGTCTTTTGTTATTCCGGCATTATTAATTAGTATTTCAATATTTCCATGAACGTCGTTGATTTTTTCAACCATTTTTTTACAAGAATCATAATTGCTGACATCACATTTCATGACATCAATTCCATTTTCTTCTTTAAATTCTAATGCAGTTTGATCATTGCTATTATAATTTGCAATAACATTATAACTATTATTTTTCAATATCTTTGAAATTGAAGCACCAATACCTCTTGTTCCGCCTGTAACCAGGGCAACTTTATTCATTATGAATCCTTTCTACGCACATTGCTATTCCTTGACCACCACCTATACATAGGGTAGCGATACCTTTAGATTTATTTTGTTTAATCAATTCATGAATGAGAGTAACTAAGACTCTCGCTCCTGATGCACCTATGGGATGACCAAGAGCAATAGCACCACCATTTACATTTACTTTTTCCATATCCCAACCAAGCTCATTACTCACTGCTAACGCTTGTGCAGCAAAAGCTTCATTAGCTTCTATTAGGTCAAGATCATTAATGTTCCAATTAGCATTTTTTAATGCTTTTTTTACGGCAAAAATAGGTCCAATTCCCATTATGGATGGATCAACCCCAACAGAAGCCCAAGAAGTTATTTTAGCCAAGGGCTTTATATTTAATGCATTAGCTTTATTTTCATTCATAAGACAAACTGCAGCTGCTCCATCATTCAATCCTGAAGCGTTGCCAGCTGTTACTGTTCCATCTTTTTTAAAAGCTGGTCTCAGAGAACTAAGCTTTTCAGAAGTTGTTCCATGTCTTGGAAATTCATCAGTTTTTAATAAAAGATCCTCTTTTTTTTTTTTAATTTTTACTGGTACTATTTCTTCTTTAAACCTATTATTTTTTTGTGCTTTTTCTGCCTTATTTTGCGAATTTGCAGCAAATTGATCCTGTTGATTCTTACTTATACTATATTTTTCAGCAACATTTTCAGCAGTAATTCCCATGTGATAATCATTCATAGCACACCATAAGCCATCAATGATCATTGAATCTTTCATTTGGCCATCCCCCATTTTAATACCATTTCGAAGGTTGGCGGTATGATGAGCATTACTCATTGATTCTTGTCCTCCAGCTAGAACTATCTCTGATTGACCAGTCATGATTGACTGAGCCCCCAGAGATATCGCTCTCAACCCAGAGCCACAAACTTGATTGATTGTTAATGCACTCTTAGAGTCAGGGATATTAGTTAGGCATGATGTTTGTCTAGCAGGATTTTGTCCAGAACCTCCGGTAAGAACTTGACCTAAAATCACTTCATCTATCTGATCTTTAGTTACTCGGGAGTCTTTTATGATTTCTTCCAAGACCAAGGCACCCAATTCACTGGCTGATAGACTACTAAATCCACCCAAAAATTTTCCAATGGGCGTTCTTTTTGCTGCTGTTATTACAATATTAGTCATTATTAATACATAATCTGATTTTTTCAAAAAATAACAAAAACTGAGACAATAAGCAATATAACAATTTTTTTAAAAAAAAAACTGAGAAAATATAGAAATAAAGCTTTAAAATGGAAAAACTTAGTTGTATAAGTAATAAAATTTATGGGTTTGTTTATGTATGCAATATTTGAAAATGGTGGAAAGCAGTATAAAGTAAAAAAGGATGATGTAATCAAGTTGGAAAAATTTGACTGTAAGAAAGACCAAATTATAACAATTGAAGAAATACTTTTTTATGGAGATGATAGTGGTAACTCAACTATTGGCGCACCCTATGTAAAGGATGTTGCTGTCAAATTAAAAGTAATTGATGTTATTAAAGATAAAAAAGTATTAATTTTTAAAAAAAAAAGAAGACATAATTACAGAAGGAAATTAGGTCATAGACAGAACGTAGTACTTTTAAAAGTCACAGACATCTCTATAAAAAGTTTAAAGAAAAGCATTTCCAACGAGAAGCATGAGGAAAAAAATAATGAAAGAAACAGAAGTTAATCAATTAAAGGAGTAAATATGGCTCATAAAAAAGCAGGTGGTAGTACCAGGAATGGAAGAGATACAGCAGGTAGGAGACTTGGTGTTAAAAAGTTTGGTGGAGAACTAGTTATCCCAGGGAATATTATTATTAGACAGAGAGGTACAAAGTACCATCCCGGAAAATATGTTGGAATTGGAAAAGATCACACAATTTTCTCATTAGAAAAAGGCCATGTGTTTTTTCAAAAAAAATCTCAAGGTAAAACTTTTGTAAATGTAATTCCTTCTAAGTCTTAAGAATAAAATATTCATTCGAGGAATAAGAATGAAGTTTCTAGATGAGGCAAAGATCTATATAAAAGCAGGAAACGGCGGTTGCGGTTGTGTGAGTTTTAGAAGAGAAAAAAATGTAGAAAGAGGAGGTCCAGATGGTGGTGACGGTGGAAATGGAGGATATGTATACGTCAAGTCATATCATAACTTAAACACTTTAATTGATTTTAGGTATCAACAGCATTTTCTCGCAAAACCAGGAAAAGACGGTTCTGGTAGGAAAAAATCTGGCTCAAATGGAGACAGTTTAGTAATTAAAGTTCCTGTTGGTACACAAATTTTAAATGAAAATAAAGAACATATTTATAAAGATTTTAAATCATCAGGTGAATCATATCTTATAGCAGAGGGAGGCGACGGAGGAAGAGGAAATTTTCGTTTTAAAAGTTCTACTAATCGAGCTCCAAGGAGATTTGAAAGCGGAAGAATTGGGGAAGAGAAATGGGTTTGGTTGAAGTTAAAACTTATTGCGGATGTAGGACTGGTAGGATTACCTAATGCAGGGAAATCGTCATTATTAAAAATATTATCGAATGCTTCTCCTAAAGTTGCAGATTACGCTTTTACAACGTTAAAACCTCAACTGGGACTTTTGAGGCACTATAACAAAGATATCGTTATTGCAGATTTACCAGGACTGATTCAGGGAGCATCAGAGGGTGTAGGTTTAGGGCATAAATTTTTAGCTCATATAGAAAGGTGTAAGTTAATAATTCATCTTTGTGATTTTTCATGCAGTAACAAATTAATAATAGAAAATTATAAACTTATAAGAAAAGAACTTGAGAAGTATGGAGAAGTAACTGGAAAAAAAAAAGAAGTTTTTGTTTTAAATAAGTCTGACTTAGTCAGTAAAGAAGAAACATTAGAAAAAATTAATATTTTTAAGAAATTTTCCGGATCCCAACCAATTTTAATATCATGTGTTGATAACTCTGGTATAGTAGAATTAATAGATCTACTTTATGAGACTGTGAAATAGTATGAGAAAAATTCCATCAATTTTAAAATCAAAAGTATTGATAATTAAAATTGGTTCTTCTTTATTAATAAAAAAAAATAAATTTGATAAATCCTGGTTGAGAAATTTAGTTTTAGAAGTAAATTTTTTGAGAACAAAAGGAGTCAAGGTAATAATTGTCACTTCTGGTGCAGTTCATTTGGGTAGAGAGTATTTAAATATCGATGTAAATAAAAAATTAAAAATTAATGAAAAACAAGCATGTGCTGCTTGTGGACAAAATATACTAATGAACTTCTTTATTAAAGCGTTTGAAGTTGAACGCATTAAGATAGGGCAGATACTACTAACGTTTTCTGATACTGAGGAAAGAAGGAAAAATTTAAATGCCAGAGAGACGATTAATACTCTTCTTGAATCAAGTGTTATACCGATAATTAATGAAAATGATTCTGTGGCTACAGAAGAATTAAAGTTTGGAGATAATGATAGACTAGCTGCTCGCGTAGGTCAGATAGCTGATGCAGATACTTTAATTTTGTTAAGTAACATAGATGGTTTATATGATGAAAACCCAATTTTTAACAAAAATGCAAAATTAATTAATGAAGTAAAAAAAATTGATAAAAAAATAGTATCAATGGGAAGTAGTGAAACAAGTATTTATGGTTCAGGTGGTATGAAGACTAAAATAGAAGCAGCAGAAATTGCTATGAGCTATGGATGCGACACTTTAATATGTAATGGGAAAAGTGAAAAACCAATTAGAAGTATTTTGAAGAAAAAAAAACAACATGGAACTTGGTTTCTTGCTAAAAAAAAAAAAGGAAGTCTTTACAAGAGATGGATCGCAGGAAGTATTAAAGTTTCTGGTAAGTTGACGATTGATAATGGAGCATTTAAGGCTTTGATTGGAGGTTCAAGTCTTTTACCATCTGGAGTTATAAAAATAACTGGCAAGTTTAGTAGAGGAGATATAGTTCAAGTATTAACAATGAAAAATGTAATAATTGGAAAGGGTATAGTGGCATATGATCATCTTGATTCAAAATTAATTATGGGAAAGAAAACATCAAAAATTTTTGATGTTTTAGGCTATACTGGTAGAGATGAATTAATACATAGAGATAATTTTATAATTACATAGGGATACAATGGAGTCGAGTTTAAAATATGAAATAATTACAATAGGTAAAAAAGCTAAATTGGCTTCATATGATCTAGCTCTTTTATCTGACAAAGAAAAAAATGATGCGCTCAAAGAATCTGCATTAAATATTGATAAGAGAATCGAAGAAATTTTGGCAGCTAATGAAATTGATATTTCTTTAGCAAAAGAAAAAAAAATCAGTGATGCGCTTATAGACAGACTCATTTTAAACAAAGAAAGAGTAAGATCAATTTCAGATGGAATTTTGCAAATTGCAGAATTAGAGAATCCAGTTGGAACGATTTTATCTTCTTGGAATAGGCCTAATGGACTATTTATAGAAAAAGTTTCAGTTCCTCTTGGAGTTATTGGTGTAATATATGAATCAAGACCAAACGTTGCGGCAGATGCAGCTGCATTATGCTTAAAATCTGGGAATGCAACAATTCTGAGGGGAGGTTCAGAAAGTTACAATTCTTCTACTATCTTAATTGAAATTATAAATGAATCCTACAAAAAATTTGGTTTGCCTGAAGGAAGCCTGCAGAATATCCCAACACGAAGCAGAGATGCTGTTGGTCTTCTTTTAAAAATGGACGAATATATAGATGTCTTTGTACCTAGAGGAGGGAGATCATTGATAGAAAGAGTTATTAATGAAAGCACTGTTCCAGTCTTTAGGCATCTTGATGGAATCTGTCACACATACGTACATAAATCCGCTAAATTAGAAATTGCTTCAAAAGTGGTACATAACGCTAAAATGAGAAGACCCGGAATTTGTGGGGCAACTGAAACTTTACTTATTGATAAAGACATTATTAATTCACATTTATCAGAAATAATAAAACTTTTGAAAGACTCAAATTGTAACATTATTGGAGATAAGGAAATTATAAATTTTGATAATTCCGTTACTTTGGCAACAGAAAAAGACTGGAGCAAAGAGTATTTAGACTCAATAATTTCGATTAAGACCGTTAATGGTGGTGTTGAAGAAGCGATAAACCATATCAACAAATATGGCTCTGGTCATACCGATTCAATTATATGTGAGGAGAAAAAAGCGATTGAATTATTTTTAGCAAAAGTAGATAGTGGAATAGTTATGCATAATACATCCACTCAGTTTGCGGATGGAGGAGAATTTGGTATGGGTGCAGAGATTGGTATTTCAACTTCAAAACTTCACGCAAGAGGTCCTGTTGGAGTATCTCAATTAACAAGCTTTAAATATAAAGTTAGAGGAAATGGTCAAATTAGACCATAAAACTATATCTATTGATAAATTATAAAATAAAAAAAAATATTGGACTATTTGGAGGAACTTTTGATCCAATCCACTTTGGTCATCTTAGAATAAGTTCTAGAGCGCTTATAAAATTAAAACTTGATGAAATTTGGTGGATAATTTCTTTATCAAATCCTTTAAAAAAAAAAAGAATCCTAGATTTCGAGGAAAGATTTGATAACGCTCAAAAAATTGTTCCTAATTTAAAGATTTTAGTTTGCGATTTTGAAAAAAAATTAAACTCTCCATTCACCACAGATTTATTAGATTATCTACAAATAAAGTATCCCAAAACAAATTTTGTATGGATCATGGGTGTTGATAGTTTGGAAAAATTCCATTTATGGAAAAACTGGAGACAAATTTTTTCTAAAGTACCGATTGCAATTTTTGATAGACCCTTTTACTCTTTAAATATACAAAGAAGTAGGAGTTTAGGTTTTTTTAAAAAAAATAGGTTGCATATATCAAAGGCAAAAAAATTAAAAAATATGGTACCACCGTCTTGGGTTTTTTTAACTGGCTGGGCCAATAATATTTCTTCATCAAAGATAAAAAATAAAAAAAAAATATATGCACAACCAAAATCAGATTAGAAAATTTTTAGATAAGACAATAAATCTTTTGGAAGACTTAAAAGCTATTAATATTAAGGTAATCGATATTGAGAATAGATCAAGTATAGCAGATTTTATGATTGTAGCAGAGGGCACCTCTTCTCGTCATGTAAGTTCTATTGCGAATAATATAACAAAAAAATTTAAAAAAAAGATTCTTTCAATTGAAGGTCTTCCAAAAGCAGATTGGGCGTTAATAGATTTAGGTGATATAGTCTTACATATTTTTAGACCCGAAATAAGGGAGTTATATAACTTAGAAAAAATATGGGGCTCTGATGCACCTTTAGAAAAGCAAAAATTTGGTTCGCAATGAACTTTAAAATAATATCTATTGGAAAATTCCCAAAAAATTCACCTTATATAAAAATATTTGAAAAATATAAAAAAAGAATTAGATCTAAAGTCGAATTGGTAGAAATTAAAAATCAAGAAGAAGAATCAAAAAATCTAGCTCTACAAAAAAGTATAATTTA